>CAZXEY010000023.1:0-29089 GCA_964639695.1 uncultured Antarcticibacterium sp.
AAACACATCTCCCGTCGAGAAGGTGAGACAAAATTTGGTGAAAAAATTCAATTCATCAATTCTATTGAAGATTTAAAATCAAGCAGTGCTAAATATGTTCTGTTAGGAATCCCTGAGGATATTGGGGTTAGGGCCAATTCAGGAAAAGCAGGTACAGAGAACGCGTGGAAAGCCTGTTTAAAATCTTTAGTCAACATACAGGCAAACCGCTATACACATCCAGAAAATGTTTTATTGCTGGGGGAAATTGACTGTAGAGTAGCAATGGAAAAATCCCAAAACATTGATAAAAAAGATCCCAATTATTTTGCAAAACTGGGCGATCTGGTAAAAATAATAGATAGCGCGGTTACCCATGTCATCACCAACATAATTGCGGCCGGTAAGATCCCGGTGATCATTGGTGGCGGTCATAACAATGCATACGGGATTATTAAAGGAACCAGTATTGCTGCCGGAAAAGGATTGAACGTTCTAAACATTGATGCCCATACCGATCTTCGTTCAACAGAATTAAGACATAGCGGTAATGGGTTTAGCTTTGCCAAAAAAGAGCAGTTCCTGGCGAACTATAGGATGTTCGGGATCCATCAAAACTACACTCCCAATTATATTTTTAAACGACTGGATTCTTCACCAGATGAACATTACAGGCTCTTTGAACACCTTATTTTAAAATCCTCCCAGGATATTATCAAAGCTTTTCGGGAAGAACTGGATTTTGTACGTCACCAGGAGTTTGGAATTGAACTGGATTGTGATTCCATTAAAGATTTTTCCAGCAGCGCACAATCGCCAAGCGGATTTTCATTTAATATGATAAGAAATTTTATCTCCATTGCTTCGGAAGAAGAAAAGATAAAATATCTTCATATTTGTGAAGCAGCTGCTTTTCCAGAAAATGAGCTGCAAATAGGAAAAGCATTGAGTTATTTAATCACAGATTTTATTAAACCTGCCCTTTAAAACATACATCAAACATGGATTTTGAAATTATCCCTTATTCTCCTGAATATGCTCAGGATTTTAAAGAATTGAACATCGCCTGGCTTGAAAAATATTTTTGGGTGGAACCTCATGATGAGGAAGTTCTTGGTAAACCTGAAAAATATATAATCGCTCCGGGAGGAACGATTTTTTTTGTAAAAGAAAATGATGAAATAATAGGTACTGTGGCGTTGATGAAAATTGAGGATGGAATTTTTGAACTTACCAAAATGGCGGTTACTCCAAAAGCACAGGGAAAAAACATCGGTCAGAAGTTAATGGAACATACCCTAAACTTCGCACGTAAAAAAGGTTGGAACAGCCTGATAATCTACTCCAATAGAAAACTGGAAAATGCTATCCATATTTATAAAAAATACGGTTTTGTAGAAATTCCTATTCAAGGAAATAATCCCTACTCCCGCGGTGATATAAAAATGAAACTACAGTTATCCTAAAAAAATCTTAAAGCCCTTTTGAACATTAGAACGTTATGTAACTTTAAAAAAAAAATATCCAATTATGAAAAAATTACTATTTCTATTAATGTGTGGAGTTTTATTTACTGCCTGTAAAAATGAAAGCGATAAAACCGAGCTGGAACCTACTGTAGGTGAAGTTGAGGATAATGCAACCATGGAAGCTGATTCT
Organism: uncultured Antarcticibacterium sp.; assembly: GCA_964639695.1. Lineage (GTDB taxonomy): Bacteria > Bacteroidota > Bacteroidia > Flavobacteriales > Flavobacteriaceae > Gillisia. The sequence continues at coordinate 1,639 of CAZXEY010000023.1, forward strand.
GCTTCTGTAAATATTGATCCTGTTTCTCACGCAACTGCGGTTATAAACTGGGGAGAAGATGTGATATATCTCGATCCTGTAGGTGGAGCCGAAGCTTTCCAGGGGAAAGAAAATCCAGATTTCGTTTTGATTACAGATATTCACGGAGATCATATGAATGTGGAAACCCTGAAGGCTCTTAACCTTGGAAACACAAAAATTGTGGTACCTCAAGCGGTAAAAGATTCTCTTCCGCAGGAAATGAACAGCCAGGTAATTGTATTGAACAATGGAGAAACTACCGAATTAATGGGTTATACTATTGAAGCGATTCCTATGTATAACCTTCCGGAAGATCCTAAAGCTTTTCACCCAAAAGGAAGAGGAAACGGCTATGTGTTGGAGAGAAACGGAAAGAGATTATATATAGCCGGTGATACTGAAGCAATTCCTGAAATGAAAAATCTTCAAAACATTGATATGGCTCTTGTACCTATGAACCTTCCTTATACCATGGATGTAGACCAAGCTGCTGAAGGCGTAATTGCTTTTGCACCTAAAACTGTTTACCCTTATCACTTTAGAGGAACCGAAGGTTTTGCAGATGTTGATAAATTCAAGCAACTGGTAAATGAAAGTAATAAAAATATAAATGTTGAGATGCTGGAATGGTATCCTAACCGTTAACAACAATATTTCTAACTAAAAGGCGCTTCACAGCGCCTTTTTAGTTTTTGATTTTTCAATAGTTATTCCTTTGAAAGCTTTTGGTAAACCCCGTTGGTCCACCCAAATCCATCCTGGGTAGGATATTCTCCTCCTCCACTTTTTTTAGAAAGATCTTCCACGTTATATTTCTCCAACAGCTTATAATTTCGTTTGTAAACAGCTGTATTTTGTAATAACCAGTTGTTCTTTATTTCTTTTGCCAGCTCATTATGACCATAATTTCGCAGTCCTGCTATAGTAATCCACTGTAAGGGGGCCCAGCCATTTGGGGCATCCCATTGTTGACCTGTGTTATTTGGAGTAGTTACTACCCCACCCGGTTTCAGGAATACGTTTTTTACTTTTTGTGCAACAAGGTTAGCCTCTTCCGCATTTGCTATCTGGAAAAATAAGGGATAAACTCCTGCCAGAGAAATTACCTTAGTAGGCTCTGCACTCCTGAAGTTGTAGTCACTGTAAAATTGCTTTTCTTCATCCCAAAAGTATTTATTGATTGCTCTTTCCCGCGCTTCATACTTCTGCCTGAAAGCTTCTGCTTTATCGGTATTATTTGCTAATCTGTGTGCCTGTGAGATGGTTTTCTCCAGGTTATAGATCAGAGAGTTTAGATCTACAGGTAAAATATCTGTAGTATGAATTGTAGATAGTTGAAAATTTCCTTCTTCATTTGTCAACAACCAACGGCTGGAAAAATCCCAACCAGATTCTGCTCCGGCTCGTAAATTTCTATACACATCCTCTTTAGTTCTTCCGGGAAAAGCGGCTACTGCAGCTTCAGCTGTTTTTACATCCTCCCTATAGCTTTCGGGTCGGGGAGTATTTTTATTATCCCAGTACCGGTTAAGGATTTCGCCGTCTTCAAGCAAGACCACCCTTTTATTAGCAGGATTATCCCTGGTTAGCGCATCAGCTCCGGCCATCCAGAATTGGTATTCTTTCTCCAGGTAAGGCAGATAATCCACTAAAACTTGCTCCCCTTTTATATCAGCCAGAATTTCCACCATTTTGGCGTAGAAAGGGGGCTGGGAACGGCTTAGGTAATAGGTACGGTTTCCATTCGGGATAAAGCCATACTTGTCAATTAAGTAAGAGAAATTATCCACCATATTCTGGATAGTTTCTATTTCCCCATCTTCCTGTAATCCTAACATTGTAAAATAACTGTCCCAGTAATAAATTTCCCTGAATCTTCCTCCGGGAACTATGTAAGGGTTAGGAAGCGGAATTAGGGTTCCGGATATATTTTCATCGGCTGGCCTCTTTAAAACTGACCATAGTTTTGGAATATGTTGTTTTATAGAAGAAGAATCAGTTTGATATAAATTATCGTTTTCCGGAACATCAAAATTATCTTCAACAAATGTTCTTAAGGATTGAGAGGATTTGTCCTGAAGTTCTGAATAACGGGATTTAATTTCTTCCACCCCGGTTAAAGGCACGACATCCACAAAAGTTTTACTGTCGGGAAAAACTTCAGGATCTGCTTGTACGTCATAGAAAAGTTGCCCGTAAAGCTCTTCCGGCGGAAGGATTTGAACTTCTTTCTCTGCAGTTGCTTCTTTTACCTGAGCACAACTGAAAGCGATTAAAATTACTGAAACAGATAAAAATCTTTTTGTAAATGAGAAAATCATAGAAATTTTATTAAAGCCTAAAATTAATCATTTCCTCTAACACTGAAGCTGAGGGAAAATCTAGAGCTATCCAATAGATTATATGGAAAGACCGAGATTAACAAAAAATCCATTAAATGTTGGTGTTAACTCGGTAACAAGAAATATTTCACGCATCCTTATTCTCAATCCTATCCCTGCATTAAGGCTTGGCAAAAATTTTACATATGCATCATCTCCTGTATATTCTCCATTTTCTATTATACGATCTGTAAGAAAAGCGGTCCCGAATCCAACCCCGGCATAACCATAGGGCTGTATATCTTTAGAATTTCCCTGAAATTGAATTGCAATGGGTATAATGTTTAAAAACTGCCATTTATAATTAATAGCTGTATTTTCCTGCTGGGGAATTTCCTGGTTGTCATCACTCCAGTAATGGTAAACAATCCCCTGCATAAAAGAAAAATTGGTAGTTCGCTCTATTGAATTTTTATTCCTGTAAAATCCAATTCTGTATCGTAAACCTTCAGAAGATGCAATGGATGTACCTGCAAGAATAGTGTAATTATAATCCACTTCTTCAGAATAAGTAGAAACAGGGTATTCCTCATCAAACTTTTTATTATACTTTAAAATATCCTTCTTTATTTTCTTTTCTGAAAATTTAACCGGATCCTCATAATTTACTTCTGAAGATTCGCCTTTAATTTTTGCTAAATCCCTCACATATTCAAAGTCCCTCCTATTGTACTTTTTCCCGTCTTCCCCTATTACTTCCTGCTTTACCGGTTTGGAAAGTAAAACAGAACTATCTGTGTTGTTATTGGTAAGAATAATTGCGGGTTTCTTCCTGTATGGAAACCGGAGAACGAAAAGATCAATCTTTCCCCGTACCAGGTTTTTTGTAAAAAAGAATGTTGAATCTACACCGTGCCCCGAAGTAGTTAGGATTTTCTTCCTTTCATAAGTTCTTCCGTTACCGAATCCAAACCCCAGAAGTTCCCGGGGATTATATTTTTTAATAATACCATTCCGGCCCCGTTTAAAGGAAATTTCAGTAGAGAGCTCTGCATCAGTTCCCGGTTTTATAAAGCCGGGTATGGTGTCATTATCTAATGTAACGATGTATCCATTTTCTTCATATTCCTGCGCTGCAAGGGAAGCAGAAATAATAAATACAAACACAAATACAGAAAATCTCATAAAAAATGGATTTGGCTTTGTAGTAATAAAAAGGGGCAATATTTCACGAAATACAGCCCCTTATAGAATATTCTAAATTTAATTATGATTGGAAGAGAGGCTTGCCATTCATCATCTTTAAAACTTCTTGTTTTACTTCAGCAATTTGAGACTCATCTTCAAAATTAGTTATCACCCTATCGATCAATCCAACAATTTTAGACATTTCTTCTTCTTTCAATCCTCTGGTAGTAACTGCCGGAGTACCTATTCTTATGCCTGAGGTAACAAAAGGAGATTTATCATCAAAAGGGACCATATTTTTATTAACGGTAATTTCCGCTTTTCCTAATGCTTCTTCAGCCTGTTTTCCATTGACATTTTTGTTCCGAAGATCAATAAGCATCATATGGTTATCTGTTCCCCCGGAAACAACATTATAATCTTTATCCATAAAAGCTTTTGCCATTGCTTTGGCGTTTTTCTTTACCTGGACAGTATAGTATAAGAATTCATCGGTCAATGCTTCTCCAAAAGCAACAGCCTTGGCTGCAATTATATGTTCTAACGGGCCACCCTGGTTACCAGGGAAAACTCCACTGTCCAAAAGGGAAGACATTTTCTTAAGATTACCATTTTTTAATTTTTCACCAAAAGGATTATCAAAATCCTCTCCCATCATTATTATCCCACCTCTCGGGCCCCGAAGAGTTTTATGGGTAGTAGAGGTTACAACGTGGCAATGTGGGATTGGATCACTAAGTAAACCTTTGGCTATTAAACCTGCAGGATGGGCAATATCAGCAAAAAGAATTGCTCCAATACTATCGGCAATCTCCCTGAACTTTTTATAATCTATTTCTCTTGAATAGGCAGATGCACCTGCAATGATCATTTTAGGCTTCTCCTTTTTTGCAATTTCTGCAATTGCATCATAGTCCAACAAGCCTGTTTCTTTATCTACTCCGTAAAACACTGGTTGATACAATCTTCCCGAAAAATTTACAGGAGATCCATGGGTTAAATGCCCACCGTGAGAAAGATCGAAGCCAAGAAATTTATCACCCGGTTTCAGGCATGCATGAAAAACAGCAGTATTTGCCTGAGATCCTGAATGTGGTTGCACATTTGCATATTCAGCATTAAAAAGTTCTTTTAGACGATCTATGGCAAGATTTTCAACCTTATCAACTACCTCACACCCACCATAATAACGCTTCCCGGGATATCCTTCGGCATATTTATTTGTCAAAACAGAACCAGCAGCTTCCAAAACCTGGTCGCTCACAAAATTTTCACTTGCAATTAGCTCCAAACCATTAGTTTGGCGTCTTTTTTCTTCGTTTATTAGATCAAAAATTTCCGTATCTCTCTGCATGTTAATTTTTTACGTTAAATATTCATCAAAAGTAATAATTCCATTCGGTTAATAGAGGGAAAATAATATATTTGAATGGAATACAATTAAGAAAAAAACCAAAAAATTTATGTCAATTACAGCAAATGATCCTAAAAGAAGAACGTGGCTGGATACTCCCGAAAATACAGATTTCCCTATTCAAAATATTCCTTTTGGAGTATTTCTAACCCGTGACGATATTATCACCATCGGGACCAGAATAGGTGACTACGCAATTGACCTGGGCGCGCTTCATCAATTAGGTTATTTTGAAGGCATACCATTAACCGATGATATTTTTCTTCAGGATACTTTAAACGATTTTATATCAGATGGAAAGAAAACCTGGAGGCTGGTTAGAAACAGAATAGCAGATATTTTTGACGAGAATAACACTAAATTAAGGGATAACAAAGATCACAGAACTATAGTTTTATTTACCCTGGACGAGATCGAAATGCAGTTACCTGTGCAGGTAGGAGATTATACCGATTTCTATTCAAGCAAAGAACACGCAACTAATGTGGGTACAATGTTCCGGGATCCTGAAAATGCATTATTACCTAACTGGCTTCACATCCCGGTTGGTTATCACGGCAGGAGTTCCTCTATTATACCAAGTGGTATTCCAGTTCACAGGCCGCAGGGACAAACCTTACCCGCAGGAGCAAATGAGCCTGTTTTTGGCCCTTCCCGCTTAGTTGATTTTGAACTGGAAATGGCTTTTATCACCACAGATGCCAACCCCTTGGGGGAACCTATTCCTATTGAGGAAGCTGAAGAATATATCTTTGGACTTGTCCTTTTTAATGACTGGAGTGCCCGGGATATACAAAAATGGGAATACGTGCCCCTTGGGCCATTCCTTGCCAAGAACTTTGCATCTTCTGTTTCTCCATGGATCGTCACCCTCGATGCCTTGGAACCTTTTAGAACCGAAAGCCCAAAACCGGAAAAAGAATTACTTCCATACCTTAAATTTAAGGGAAAAAAGAGTTTTGATATAAAACTTGAAGTTGCTATTCAACCTGAAGACAAAGAAGAAACTGTGGTTACAAGATCAAATTTCAAACATATGTATTGGAATATGAGCCAGCAGCTGGCGCACCATACAATAAATGGCTGCCCTGTTAATTCTGGAGATATGATGGGATCGGGAACTATTTCAGGTTCAACACCAGATTGCTTTGGTTCTATGCTGGAACTTTCCTTGTGAGGTGAAAAACAGGTAAAATTAAATGATGGAAGCGAGAGAAAATTTATTGAAGATAATGATACCGTAATTATGCGTGGTTACTGTGAAGGAAAGGACCGCAGAATAGGGTTTGGTGAGGTAAAAACCAAGTTGCTTCCGGTATTTCAACCAAAGAAAAGATAATATTATAAATCCATAAATAAGAAAAGCCACCTTTTGGTGGCTTTTTCATTTCGATTGGCACCAGCAATTATCTTTCCTTCTTAATATTTCCTTTATCCTGAGGATTCTTTTGATCCATGGCTTGCTGTCTTTCAGAAACTTTATCCCCTAACTTTTTACCATCTACACTGTCATACCCAAACTCTCCTTCGGCTCGGTCTGTTTGCTCTTTATCTGCTTCTGTATTCTGATTTTCTATATTTTCTGAATCAACGCTGGAGGTATAACTTCGGGGTTTTGCCTGATGTCTCCTTTGCGCTATATCAAAATTCGCATTACTTTCAGAATGATTATCTTCATCCTTTAAATTCTCCTGTTGTTTTTGTTGGTCTTTTTGAAGATTTCCCTGCCTTAGATCCTTATCTGCTTTACTGAAATCAGGATCGTTCTTTCGGTTATTTTCCATTCTATAAGTCTTTAATTTATTCCAATTTAATTTTCTGGTTCCTAGGAAGCAGAAGGATTAGCAATCTTTAACAGCGAACTATTAAAATTTACTAAGGATCAAAAAGGAAAAACCACCTAAAAAGGTGGTTTAAAAATTATCTCCTGCTAAATCCCCGATCGTCCATATCCCGCTGCTGGCGTTGTCCCGATTTTTCGTTCCCCCTTATTTCATTTTGCCTTTCGGGCTGTCGGCTTCCTCTTTAAGGTCTCTCCCCACCAGACCGGGTTTGCTGTTCTGAAGTATCTCTAGCCACATCAGTCTTTCCGGAATCAGTATTCCTTGTATTTCCTTTTTGCTTACCTCCTGTAACAGAATTCCCTGCAGCCTGCTGTCCCTTTGCTTTTTCCTGAGGTGCATTACCACGCCCTCCCCTGCTCTGTTCCTGATCCCTGTTTTCCATAATAAAGATTTTTTTGATTTATTAACTATAACTCAATATTCAATTTTCCACTTCAAGAAGAAATAACTTAGTATAATCTTTAACAACTTCCTACAAAACTTATAAAGGAGCATGATGTGAAAATTTTAAGCAGAATGTTTCTTTAAGCTATTCGCACTAATTTCATTATGGGAAGCGGTATAAACTGCTTTTCCATCCCTTATGATAATCAACTGCGGACTTTCATGAGGCACATTAAATTTAGAAGCAATTTTATTTGAAATGTCCCGGTAACTAAGCAGGTCCAGAAAATATAATTCCACTTCACCTTCCTTAAGATCATATTCCTGCTCAAATTGTCTTAGAACCATTCTGCTAATTCCACAGCGGGTAGAATGTTTTAAGATAGCTACAGGTTTTTCTTTAGATCTTGCAGTTATTTCATCTAAAGTCTGCATTTCGGTTAATTGTTGCCACGGCACTTTAGAAATCTCCTCTTTAGCAATATCACGTTCACTTTTAAATTTATCGAAAAATCCCATTGTTTATGTTTTAGACTTAAAATTAAGAAATAGCGAAGAAAGATGCTCTTATTTAAATACTAAAGTTTGTTTAACAGGCTTCTCATTCGCCATCATTATTGGTAAATTGAAGTCCCTCAATGCTATTTAAGCCCGTCATTTTGTCGGTTAAATCCCCTGATAAACAAGACATTTTGACTCGCTTCTTCCGGTGGTATATGCTTTGCTAATTGAATAGAAACTAAATCTCAAACCAATGAACTTTAATAATTTTACTATAAAATCTCAAGAGGCTATCCAGCAGGCTCAACAGCTTGCCCAGGAACTTGGCCATCAACAAATAGAGAACGAACATATTTTTAAAGCAATCACAATAGTAGATGAAAATGTGGCGCCGTTCTTATTGAAGAAGTTGAACATCAACGTAAACCTGTTTAACCAGATTCTGGATAATACATTGCAAAGTTTTCCTAAGGTTAGCGGGGGTGATATTATGCTTTCAAGGGAAGCTTCCAAAACAGTTAATGAGGCGGGTACTATTGCCAAAAAGATGAATGACGAATATGTATCTGTTGAGCATCTTATACTGGCAATTTTTAAATCTTCAAGTAAGGTTTCACAAATCCTAAAGGACCAGGGAGCTACAGAAAAAGGTTTAAAAGCAGCTATTGATGAATTAAGAAAAGGGGATCGTGTGACTTCTCAAAGCGCAGAAGATACCTACAATTCACTGAATAAATATGCAAAGAATCTCAACCAAATGGCGGAAGAAGGAAAACTGGATCCCGTTATTGGCAGAGATGAAGAAATACGAAGAGTTTTACAGATACTTTCCCGAAGAACAAAAAATAATCCCATGCTTGTAGGAGAGCCAGGAGTAGGTAAAACTGCTATTGCTGAAGGTTTGGCCCACAGGATCATTGCAGGGGATATTCCCGAAAATTTAAGGGACAAGCAAATTTACTCCCTGGATATGGGTGCTTTAATTGCCGGAGCCAAATACAAAGGAGAATTTGAGGAGAGACTAAAGGCTGTTGTTAAGGAAGTTACCTCCAGCGAAGGAAATATTGTTCTTTTTATAGATGAGATCCATACCCTTGTGGGTGCAGGTGGTGGACAGGGCGCGATGGACGCTGCTAATATACTTAAACCGGCATTGGCGCGCGGGGAATTACGCGCTATTGGTGCAACCACACTGGATGAATATCAAAAATATTTTGAAAAAGATAAAGCCCTTGAAAGAAGATTTCAAAAAGTTCTGGTCGATGAACCTGATACTGAAAGTGCAATCTCCATTTTAAGGGGTATCAAGGAAAAATATGAAACCCATCACAAAGTAAGGATTAAGGACGAGGCCATTATTGCTGCTGTGGAGCTTTCACAAAGGTATATCACCAACAGGTTTTTACCCGATAAAGCTATTGACCTCATGGATGAATCGGCTTCTAAACTTAGAATGGAAATCAATTCCAAACCTGAGGAACTGGACGTTCTGGATCGAAAGATCACTCAATTGGAAATTGAAATTGAGGCCATTAAACGGGAAAATGATGAAACAAAACTTAAATCTTTAAGAGCCGACCTTGCGAATCTTAAGGAAGAACGAAATGAGCTAAATGCAAGATGGAAGAATGAAAAAGATGTAGTTGATAGTATCCAAACAGCAAAATCTGATATTGAACAGTTTAAAATTGAAGCTGAAAGAGCAGAACGTGAAGGCGATTATGGTAAAGTCGCAGAATTGCGCTATGGAAAAATTAAAGAAGCACAGGAAAAGCTTGAGAAACTTCAGAAGCAATTGGACGAGAACCAGGATAGCCAAACTTTGATTAAGGAAGAAGTTACTTATGAAGATATTGCAGAGGTAGTAGCAAAATGGACCGGGGTTCCTGTGACAAAAATGCTACAGAGTGAGCGTGAGAAACTGCTTAAACTGGAGGAAGAACTTCATAGGCGAGTTGTAGGACAGGAAGAGGCAATCGAAGCTGTAAGTGACGCTGTAAGGAGAAGCCGTGCAGGATTGCAGGATCAAAAAAAACCCATTGGAACCTTCCTGTTTCTGGGAACCACCGGTGTGGGTAAAACAGAGTTGGCAAAAGCTTTGGCAGAATTTCTCTTTGATGATGAGGCAGCAATGACCAGGATAGATATGAGCGAATACCAGGAAAGACATGCGGTGAGCCGATTAGTGGGTGCACCTCCGGGATATGTAGGATATGATGAGGGGGGCCAGTTAACTGAAGCTGTTAGAAGAAAGCCTTATTCAGTTGTGTTACTGGATGAAATAGAAAAAGCCCATCCTGATACTTTCAATATCCTGTTACAGGTATTGGACGAAGGAAGACTAACAGATAATAAAGGGAGGCTTGCCGATTTTAAGAACACGATAATTATAATGACCTCCAATATGGGTTCCCATATTATTCAGGAAAAATTTGAGGCTGTAAAGGACGTGGATACTGCCATGGAAAGCGCAAAAACCGAAGTTTTAGGCCTGCTGAAACAAAGCGTACGGCCTGAGTTTATCAACAGGATCGATGATATCGTATTATTTACACCGCTCTCACATAAGGACATTAGAAAAATTGTGGACCTGCAGTTGAAAGATGTTAAGAAAATGCTTGCAAAACAGGGAATAGTGCTGGATGCAACAGATGAAGCCATTAAATATCTGGCAGCAAGAGGCTTTGATCCACAATTTGGTGCAAGACCTGTAAAGAGGGTGGTTCAAAGAGAAGTTTTGAATAAACTTTCAAAAGAAATCCTTTCCGGAAAAGTAACTACCGACAGTATAATCCTTCTGGACGAATTTGACAACAACCTGGTATTTCGCAACCAGGAAGCTGTAGAAGTAGATCAATAATGTGATTATTTAAAATTAAAAAGTGGGCTGTTAAAAACAGCCCACTTTTTCTTTACGATTCATAGACCAGAATTTTACCATCTATCTATTTCTCTCTTTAATTCTTCCTTATTCTTACCGGTTCTTTCCTGTAGTCTACCCAACAACTCATCGAATTTACCTTCGGTGTAAGTGGTGTCATCATCGGTAAGATCTCCATACTTTTGCTTAAACTCACCTTTAATTTGTTTCCACTTACCTTCTAATTGATCATTGTTCATAACTTAGGTTTTAAGATTAATAATTATAAATGTACTTCTAAGAATTGCCACAAATTCTCAACGAATAGCCATTTTTATCTTAAGAAGATGTTATTTTACAGAAAAAAAATGCGTTACAAAAATCTCCTACTTTTTATCTTATCCTTCAATTTAATTAGCTGTGGGACAAGCAAAAAGATAATTACCAACGAAATTGAACTCCGGTTCCTGGACGACTATATAATTCCTGCAGAGCTGGAAATAAGAGGAACAAAAGTAGGAGGATTATCTGGTATTGATTATCAAAACGGAGAATACCTATTGGTCGCAGATCACCCCGGTAATCCACGGTTTTATATAGCTGATGTTATTATAAATCAAAAGAATATTGATACAGTACTATTTTCTGAAGTTGTGGAACTGGAGAAATCTTCAGAGTTTCTAAAGGATAAAACACTGGATCTTGAATCGATTAGATACCTTAATAACGATCAAATAATCCTCAGCAGCGAAGGATCGATCCAAAATGGTAAAGATCCGTCTATATTTATTGTGAACCGGCAGGGAGAATATCAGGCTCATTTTACGCTTCCGGATTATTTTATGGCTGGAGGAGACCAAAAGCCCCGCAACAATGGTGTATTTGAAGGGTTAACTAAAGATTATAAAGGAACCGGATTTTGGATTGGAATGGAATTACCTTTAGAACAGGATGGTTCCAAACCCAAATTATTTCCCACCAAATCTCCAATTAGAATCACTCATTTTAATTCTGATGGCGAAGCTGACAGGCAATTTGTGATGCAATTAGAAGGAATAACTAAAATACCGTGGTTGTATTTTGCTGTTAATGGGTTAACTGAATTATTGGAATATGCTCCCGATAAATTTCTAGTGCTGGAACGGGCATTTTCTGCAGGGCATGGCACCAATGGTAATACAGTGCGGATCTTTAAGGTGGATGCAGCAAATGCAACCAATACCTTGGAAGCCCAGAATCTGAGAAAAACAGAATATAAAGCTGCGGAAAAGACATTGGTTTTTGACTTTAAGAAAATAAAAAATCAACTTAAAGAACAGATTATAGACAACTTAGAGGGGATGACTTTTGGCCCTGATTTACCCAACGGTAACAAAACGATACTTTTAGCGTCAGATAATAACTTTAATTCATTGGGAAGACAAATTTCCCAGATCATCTTACTGGAACTAATTATTAAAAATTAAGCTATGGAAAAGTTTATTTTATTTATTCTCCCTGTTTTTTTTACAGTGGCCTTTAATAATTCTGAAAAAATGAGTGCTGAAGAATGCCTTCAGGATGTAACTACTTACTATTTCATAAGACATGCTGAAAAAGATACCAGCGATCCCAATGACAGGGATCCAGAATTAACAGCAGAAGGTGTGAAAAGAGCTGAAAGATGGGCTGAAGTTTTTAAAGAAATTCCTTTTGACCTCATCTATAGCTCTGACTATAAACGAACAAAATCTACAGCAAAAAGAGTTGCAGATTCTCAGAAAAAGGAAGTTCAAATCTACAATGCCAGCAAATTAAATGATGAGGACTTCCAGAAAAAAACCAAAGGAAAAACTGTTCTCGTAGTGGGGCACAGCAACAGCAATCCCGCATTTGTAAATTATATACTTCAGGAAAAAAAGTATAAGGATATTGATGATAAAGAAAGTGGCAGCTTGTTCATTGTTACTGTTTTGCCCGATGGCACAAAAACCTCAAAGGTTCTTTATATAAATTAATGATGTTGCGATTGTTATAAAGCAGGGAGCTTTATTCTTAATCCTTACCTTTGTACAAAACCAGCTTATGACTTTTGAAGATCTCCCTTTATCTGAACCAATACTTCATGCCATTTCTGAACTAGGACACACCTCGCCTACACCGGTGCAGGAAAAAGTTATACCCGAAGTTCTTCGTAGAAATGATATACTGGCTTCAGCACAAACAGGAACCGGTAAAACGGGGGCTTTCGCTATACCTCTTCTTCAGCTTCTGAATAAAAAAGTCGATCCCGCAGTTAAACCGAAAGAAATATCTGTTCTTATCCTTAGCCCTACAAGGGAACTGGCGGTACAAATTGAGGAAAATATCAAAGCTTATGCTAAATACACCGGCGTAAGATCGGGAGTAGTATTTGGTGGTACTTCAATGCAACCTCAGATAACTCTTTTAAAAGACGGAGTTCACATTCTTGTTGCCACTCCGGGAAGGCTGCTGGATTTAAGAAAACAGGGATATATTGATCTTGATCAAATCTCTGTTCTGGTTTTAGATGAGGCAGATCTCATGTTGGATATGGGATTCATTGACGAAGTTCAAAAGATCATCAGGCTCTCTTCCAATCTCGACCAGCGGTTAATGTTTTCGGCTACAATTCCGGCAAAAGTTGAAGACTTAGCCAAGACCTTGTTGGTAAATCCGGAAAGAATTGAAGTAGATGACAATTCTTCTGCAGCACCAGATGTAGATCAAAAACTTTACCTGGTACCCAAGCAGGATAAAATCGAATTGCTTTTGTTCGTGATGAGGAATGTTGTGAAGGATAGATCTGTACTTATATTCCGAAGAACAAAATTTGGAGTAGAGAAAGCCTACGAATCCCTTTCCAAAAATGGTTTTAAAGCGGAAGCGCTTCACGGGGATAAAAGTCAAAGTGAACGTTCTCTAGCTTTAAATAAGTTTAAAAATAAAGAAATTAACATCCTGGTAGCAACAGATGTTGCAGCGCGGGGCCTTGATATTGACAGGCTGGATTTTGTAATTAATTTTGACATTCCCAACCTGCCTGAAGTTTATGTTCACAGGATTGGCCGGACAGGACGGGCCGGAAATGTTGGAACATCCATTTCCTTTTGCAGTGCCGATGAAAGAGAATATGTAAAAAACATCGAAAAATTAATAGGTACCACCATTCCGCTGGAAGATAATAATCCTTATCCACAGGATAAAAATGCTACCCCACCTGTTCATAAAAAGAGTGGCAGCAAGCATAAAAAAGGCCGAAAAGGAAGCGGTTCAAAATCGAATAAAAAAAGGTGGTATTAGAATAGTGGAGAGTGGAAATTGCGAAGAAGTAAGTTGTAAGTTACAAAATCCGGGAGTGAAGAGAAATCTTGAATCTTGAACTTTAAATCTTGAACAAAAAAAACTCCGGAAAATTTCCGGAGTTTTTGGTTGAAAAGTTATCGCACCAGCTTTTTGTATTTGATTCGCTTTGGCATTAAATCACCACCAAGGCGTTTCTTTTTATTTTCCTCATATTCAGAAAAACTTCCTTCAAAGAAGTAAATCTGCGAATTTCCTTCAAAAGCGAGGATATGAGTACATACTCTGTCCAGGAACCAACGGTCGTGGGAAATTACAACAGCACATCCTGCAAAATTTTCAAGACCTTCTTCCAATGCTCTTAAAGTATTAACATCAAGGTCGTTGGTTGGCTCATCCAGCAACAGCACGTTTCCTTCTTCTTTTAAGGTCATCGCCAAATGCAACCGGTTTCTTTCACCACCCGAAAGGGTGCTAACTTTCTTATTTTGTTCACTTCCTCCAAAGTTGAATCTGCTAAGGTAGGCGCGGGAATTCACCTGCCTTCCTCCCATCATGATCAGTTCCTGGCCATCACTAAAGTTTTGCCAGATAGATTTTTCTGAATCTATGTTTGTATGGCTTTGATCTACATAAGCGATCTTCACCGTATCTCCTACTTCAAAACTTCCTTTATCGGGCGTTTCTTCTCCCATGATCATCCGGAAGATTGTAGTCTTACCGGCACCATTCGGCCCGATCACACCAACAATACCTGCTTGTGGAAGAGTAAAATTAAGTTCCTCATAAAGTAGCTTGTCATCATATCCCTTAGACACACCTTTTGCCTCAATAACGTTTGTTCCAAGGCGGGGACCATTAGGAATATAGATCTCCAGCTTTTCATCCATTTGCTTTTGATCCTGGCTCAATAACTTATCATAGTTATTTAAACGGGCTTTTTGTTTGGTTTGTCTTCCTTTCGGTGACATTCTTGCCCACTCCAATTCGCGTTCAAGAGTTTTTTGTCGTTTACTTGCCTGCTTTTGCTCCTGTGCAAGACGTTTGGATTTTTGATCTAACCAGGAAGAATAATTTCCTTTCCACGGTATTCCTTCTCCCCTGTCTAATTCCAGGATCCAACCAGCTACATTATCAAGGAAGTAACGGTCGTGAGTTACAGCTATTACAGTTCCTTTATATTCTGCCAAATGATGCTCCAGCCAGTGCACAGATTCTGCATCCAAATGGTTGGTAGGTTCATCCAACAGTAAAACGTCCGGTTCCTGCAATAACAATCGGCATAAAGCTACTCTTCTTCTTTCCCCGCCTGAAAGAACTCCGATCTTCTTATCAGGTTCAGGAGTACGAAGGGCATCCATTGCGATTTCCAGCTTTGTATCCAGTTCCCAGGCATTGGTTGCATCTATTTTATCCTGTAGCGTTGCCTGCTTGTCCATTAACTTCTGCATTTTATCGGCATCTTCATACACTTCGGGAAGACCAAACATATCGTTGATCTTGTTGTATTCGTCAAGAATAGCTACAGTTTCTGCCGCACCTTCCTTTACAACTTCAAGAACTGTTTTATTATCATCCAGTTTTGGCTCCTGCTCCAAATAACCCACAGAATAGCCGGGGGAGAAAACCACATCTCCCTGATAATTTTTCTCTTCACCTGCAATTATTCGTAATAAGGTTGATTTACCAGATCCATTCAAACCAAGAATACCAATCTTTGCACCGTAAAAGAAGCTTAAGTATATGTTTTTTATTACAGGAGTGTTTGCTCCGGGATAAGTTTTAGTAACACCACTCATCGAGAAAATTACCTTTTTATCATCTGCCATATATGTAATGAATTTAAGATTTAATGTATTTACAATTAAGCATCTCAACTTAATTATAAGGAGCAAATATCCAAATTTCTTATAGAATTTTACCCCGGGACAGTAAATTTATTATTAATTATAAAGACCTAAACTTCTAAGGATTACCAGTAATTGACCCGTATGATATGCATTATGCTCGATTACCAGCATGATCTCACGAAGCAGGGAATGTTCTGTCCCTTTACGCACCGGCTTTAGAAGGTCATTTGATGGGTCTAATAGATATTTAGAAAGCTCTTTTCGGTTCTGGAAGAATGCCTGTTTCAGCTCGTTCCATTGGGCTTCCGTATCTGGTCCTTTTACCGGAGGCCAATATTCATTAGGCCAACTTTGCGATTCATAGGTTTCTGCCTTACAATAATTTAAAATATCTTTTTGGGCAAACCACATATGGTAAAACAGCTCGTAAAAAGAATATGGTAGATGCTCAGGCCTCACCCCTGTTTTTTCAAAAGGAATGTTTTCAAGCATTTTATCAACCGGTAAAAAAGCTTCACCTCCATTAAGGTGCTTTACCAGTTGTTCTCTTATTGGAGTATCATCCATTTTAAACTCTCCCTTTTAAAGCATTAAAAGCCCAGGACATAACAAAAAATCCTATTCCAACAGTACAAAAACCAATTGCATAATCTCTGTATTTAAGAACCCCAAGAAGGACTAAAGCTATCCCTATTAATAGCATAAAAAAGGAAGCCCAGGCAAAAATGGTATTTTTATTCATTCCCATATAGAAGGTTTTTGAGAGGTAAGACTCGTGAATGATCTTTCTATCTTACTGCTAAAAGAAAATACTGCAGTTCATTACCCCAATGTCCAAACAAATATCGATTATTTTAGTGATTATTTAAACCCTAAAAATTTACCCGATTTTGTATTTTAGCCAATATACAAAAGGCATTTATAAATACTGGCTTAATTTAAAGCATAACATGCCCTCTAAAAAATTAAAAGAATGGATATTAACTTCAATAAAAATGAAGATCATAACAAACTTCTACTTTCAAATCTCAAACAAAAACTTGCTCAGATAAAGCTGGGTGGTGGTGAAAAAAGAATAGAGAAACATCATTCCAAAGGTAAAATGACCGCAAGGGAACGAATAGATTATCTTTTGGATAATAAAGATAATGCTATTGAGATTGGTGCCTTTGCCGGTGACGAAATGTACAAGGAGCACGGCGGTTGTCCAAGTGGTGGTGTAGTTGTAAAAATTGGTAAGATAAAGGGCCGGCAATGTATAGTGGTGGCTAATGATGCAACTGTAAAAGCGGGAGCCTGGTTTCCAATAACTGCAAAAAAGAACCTGCGGGCACAGGAAATATCCATAGAGAATAAATTACCAATCATATATTTAGTTGACAGTGCAGGGGTTTATCTTCCTATGCAGGATGAAATTTTTCCCGATAAGGAACACTTTGGAAGAATTTTTAGAAACAACGCTATTATGAGCAGTATGGGAATTACCCAAATTTCTGCTGTTATGGGAAGTTGTGTCGCCGGAGGTGCATATTTACCCATTATGAGTGATGAAGCTTTAATTGTGGAAAAAACCGGAAGTATTTTTCTGGCTGGAAGTTATCTTGTAAAAGCGGCAATTGGAGAATCCATAGACAACGAAACTTTAGGCGGAGCTACTACCCATTCAGAAATTAGCGGCGTTACAGATTATAAGGCTAAAGATGATAAGGATGCCCTGGATACCATCAAAAACATCATTGATAAGATTGGGGATTTTGAAAAAGCCGGGTACAACAGGAAAGAGGCCAGGAAGCCTAAAGAAGATCAAAATGAGATCTTTGGAATCCTTCCCCGAAAACGTAGCGATCAATACGATATGCGGGATATAATTAACCGACTCGTTGACGAATCTGAATTTGAAGAATATAAAGAAGGTTACGGACAAACAATAATAACTGGTTATGCCCGAATTGACGGGTGGGCAGTAGGAATAGTAGCTAACCAAAGAAAGATTGTAAAGACCAAAAAAGGAGAAATGCAGTTTGGAGGAGTCATTTATTCTGACTCAGCCGATAAAGCTACCCGCTTTATTGCCAATTGTAATCAAAAGAAAATTCCGTTAGTATTCCTTCAGGATGTAACAGGATTTATGGTTGGGAGTAAAAGTGAACATGGGGGAATTATTAAAGATGGTGCTAAAATGGTGAGCGCTGTTAGTAACTCGGTGGTACCGAAGTTTACGGTAATAATTGGAAATTCTTACGGTGCAGGAAATTATGCAATGTGCGGGAAAGCTTATGACCCTCGTCTTATTGTAGCCTGGCCAAGTGCAGAACTAGCAGTTATGGGTGGTACCCAGGCAGCAAAAGTACTGGCCCAGATCGAAACAGCTTCAATGGAGAAAAAAGGAGAAACTGTAGATGCCGAAAAAGAAAAAGAAGTTTTTGAGAAGATCAAATCCAGATATGACGCCCAAACTTCTCCTTATTATGCTGCAGCCAGGTTGTGGACTGATGCCATAATTAATCCTTTAGATACCCGAAAATGGATCTCTAATGGAATTGAGGCAGCAAATCATGCTCCCATTACAAAAGATTTTAATTTAGGTGTTATCCAAACATAATTAGATGAGGTTATTACCTACTGTTTTATTACTTTTCTTTTGTATATCAACCTTTTCGCAGGAAGTTGAAGAAAGGAGAACCGTAACTACGACCTATATCCCTTTAAGAGCTTTTAAAAAGCTGAACAAAGAATTGACCCCTCAGGACAGTTTAAATTTCAAATTTCATAATGGGGATACTTTGGTTAAAATGCCAGAGAATTATACAGTGGAAGTTGATAAAGGTAAATTTGAACTAAACTACGAATATAAAACTCCGCAATTTTTAAATATTTATAAGGAGGTTGTTTATTGGAGAGATAAACAATGCTCCAGGTTTTGGGAGGAAGATCTTAAATTATTTATAGATCCCTCGATACCGCAGAAACATCAAAAAGCATTGAGAGATTTTGCTTTAGGGCTTTCAACAGCCGTAGATTCCTTGACTATTTTTGAGGTTCAAAAGAAAGAGGAAGCAAATTTTCACGTTTACTACACCGGTTCAAAAGACACTATAAATTATGAACCGGGTTTAAAAGGCAAAAAATCGGACTACTATTTGTATTGGAATAACAGGCAAAGATTAACCAGGGGATTTGCTAAAGTAGATACAGATTCCATTACTAATCCTGTTTATCAACTGGCAAATTTGAAATACCAGTTTTTTAAATCTCTAGGAATGTTTAGTAGTTCCCGAAAAATTAAATGTGCAGGTTATTTGTCAAATTGCCCGCGAATAAGGAACTTAACTGAAATGGATATGGAAATTTTAAAATACCATTATTCTTATGGCATTCCCCACGGAGTGGATAAAAATGGATTCGAAAAATTCCAGAGAGAGATCCCGGCAATCTATAGAGAAGATCCTAATGCAAAAATATATATTACTCCAGCACAGTAAAAACATGAGAATTATCTTCATTTTCCTTTCAGTTTTCTTCTTAACTCACCATGGCTACTCCCAGGTGTTAAGTAATAAACAGCAAAGATATACCGAAGCCGATACCTTACGAGGTTCTTTAAGACCAGAAAGAGCCTATGATGTCCTTAAATATCACCTTCAGGTAAAATTAGATCCTGACGAAAAATTTATATCAGGGTATAATACTATTTCTTTTAAAGCTGAAGGGAATTTGCCAGTAATGCAGATCGATCTTTTTGAAAATATGAAAGTAGATTCTATTCTTCAGAAGGGTAAGAATTTAAACTTTAGCAGACGTCATAATGCCGTTTTTGTAGACCTTGCAAACCCTGTAAAAACTTCAGAAATAGATTCTATACAGGTATATTTTTCAGGAAATCCGGTTATTGCAAGAAATGCTCCCTGGGATGGAGGATTTGTATTTACTAAAGACCGGCAGGGGAATCATTGGATTGCTGTCGCCGTGCAGGGAACGGGAGCCAGCTTATGGTATCCAAACAAAGACCATCAAAGCGATGAGCCTGAAGAGGCACTTATTGAGGTTGCTGTTCCAAATGGATTAATGAATGTCTCCAATGGGAGATTCATTGGAAAGGAAGATTTAAATGATGGTTATACACGCTGGAGCTGGAAAGTGGAAAATCCTATTAATAACTATAATATTGTTCTCAACGTTGCCAACTATGTCCATTTTTCTGATTCCTATAAGGATCTGGACCTGAATTATTATGTGCTCCCCTACAACCTCGAGAAAGCTAAAAAACAGTTCGAGGAGGTCAAACCTATGATGGACTGCTTTTATGAAAAACTAGGGGAATATCCTTTTAAAGAAGATGGTTTTAAACTGGTGGAAACTCCTTACCTGGGAATGGAACATCAAAGTGCTGTCGCTTATGGAAACCAGTATCAAATGGGATATTTGGGCAACGATATTTCCGGCACAGGAATAGGGTTAAATTTTGATTACATTATACTTCACGAGGCAGGACATGAGTGGTATGGGAACAGTATTACCTCGAAGGATATTGCAGATATGTGGATCCATGAAGGCTTTACCACATATACAGAAGCAATTTATGTAGAGTGCCGTTGGGGAAAAGAAAAAGCCCTGGAGTACATTTATGGCCAAAGCGCAAACATTTCCAATACAAGTCCAATAATTGGCGATTACGGAGTCAACAGTGAAGGATCGGGGGATATGTACTTTAAGGGGTCAAACTTGCTAAATACTATCCGCAGCATTTATAATGATGATGAACTTTGGTGGAAGACACTGATGGATTACACTGAAACTTATAAGCACAAGATCATTGACACAAAAACCACTGAAGAATTTTTCGATAAAGCTACACCGGTTGATCTAAAACCGGTATTCGATCAATACCTAAGATATGCAGCTCTTCCTACTCTTACTTTTAAAAAGGATGGAAATACAGTTTCCTACAAATGGGAGGCTGATGTCCAACACTTTAAGATGCCCGTAGATGTTTTCGTTAATGGTAAAGAAGTTAGATTGAACGCTACTTCACAATGGCAAAAACTACCGGGTGTAAATACTTTGGAACAGGTAAATTTAAATGACAAGGAATTTTATATAAGGACAAATCTTTAGTTACTTTGAAGGAATCAGGTAAAGTTTGGTTTGGCGCCCATCTACATAACGAAAACCTCCCTCACCCCAATATCCTGCTTCTTCCAGCATAATTCTAATGTCCTTGTTCCACTCAGGAATCTCAACTGTGGTATTTAGTTCAATGGCATAAACGGTTTCAGGATAAAGCGGGTAATCCCCGGTTCCAGGAACGCCACCCTGGGAATCCCACATTCCAATTGTAGGACCCGATGAATGTCCATAAAGACCCAAGGGATGGGTGTAAATAGAGGGCCGTAGTCCTTCTGCTTTTGCCTGATCAAGAGAACTTTTTAAGATCTGGTTACCGGTCTTGCCTGTGACGAAATTGGAAGTTAAAATATCCTGTAACCTATTCCCTTTATCCAAAGCTTTCTGTAAAAAATCCGGGGCAGTCTTTTCTCCAGCCTTCAATACGTACGCGTGTTGCTGGCAATCTGTATTCAGCCTTAAGTAGGTGACTCCAAAATCACAATGTAAAAGATCTCCCGGCTGTATGACCATTTCCTCATATCCTGAAGAAAATGCTTCAATATGATCTTTTAATTTATCTTCTTTTCTCTGAATATCTACTGTTGGGTGAAACCAGGTTTCCAATCCCATATCGGTTACTTTTTGCCGAAGCCACCACACTACTTCTTCTGAAGTTGTTTTACCCGGAGTTATTACCTTTTCGCTGAAGGCTTCAGCTATTATATTATGTGTGGTTTCTACAAGCTCTCTGTACAATTCCATCTCCTTAGCTGAACGGGTTTCTATCCAACCTACAGCCAGGTCTTCTGCAGATACTACTCTCCCTTTATAACTTTCCGGAAGTGCCTGAATAAACTCATCATAATCTGTTTTTACAATACCATCAGCTATATTAAAATTTTCAGAATAATTTAAACCTATTTTCTCAGGGTTTCGCTTTTCTATAATTTCTGTAAGTGCCTTCCATTGATCGGGTTGTTTTTCAGGATCCCAGGCAGATGTAATATTGTCACCTACATTGTACCGGGCAACCGCTATTCTTTCCAATGTATCTTTTTCCTGATTCCGGTAAAAAACAAGGATAGTTCTTCGACGCGCATTAAGCCAGGTTGCAGGCAACATCGTTTTTAAAACAGGGTCTTCATTGTATTCTCTGGAAATCAATACCCACATATCGATATTCGCTCTATCCATAAGAGCAGGAAGCATATTTTCGAACTTATCGGCAAGAATATCATCAATTACCTGAGCTCTGTCTTTTTCTGAAAGAGCCTGAGAATGCACCGAGAGGGTTATTAATAAAAATAGGAATATAGGGATTAGCCTGTTCATAAAAGGATTTTTAGAAGTTGAAATCTTAGTTGTTCCTGCTTTTTACGGTATTTTCCCGATGGATCTTACCATTTGGAGTTTCTTCGAATTTCTCAATTAGATAAATTTTCTTTGGAACCTCATATTTTCCAAGTTCTTTATGCTTTAGGACGTCCTCCTGAAGTTTGGAAAGCAATTCTTCAGAAAAATCGGCTTCAACAAATAAAACCAGTTTTTCACCAAAAGCTTCATCAGGCATTCCCGTTACAAAAAATCTTCTGTCTATGATTGGTTCGAGTTTGGCTTCAATTTCTTCAGGAAATAATTTAATCCCACCAGAATTTACCACATTATCTATTCTGCCTTTCCAAAAGAACTTTTTATAGGTCACCAGTTCTACAACATCATTGGTTTCAATTACCTCATCTGCAACTTTAGGTGCCTTAACAATTAAGCACCCCCTATCATCCTGGGTAAGAGTGACATCGGGTAATACTTTAAAAGGCACTAAATTTTTCTTCTTTTTCTTCGGGTTCAAACGTTTTGCAGCGATGTGGGAAACGGTTTCTGTCATACCAAAGGTTTCATAGACTTTGGTATTTAGCCCCTGCACCATGGACTGTAAATGCGGTGAAACCGCACCTCCACCTACAATAAGTTTATTAATAAGATGAAGCCTGCCTATGGAGTTATCCAGCTGGAAAGGGGTCATGGCGCAAAAATGATAAGTTTTAAATACCTGATCCAATGGGTTTGAAGACGGAGGAACGGTATCCAATTCCCACCCTAATACCATCGCTCTCACCAACATCATCTTTCCTGCAATATAATCTGCAGGAAGGCACATTAGCGCTGTGGATCTATTTGGAAGTTCGAAAAACCTTCCTGTTGCAAGAGCTGAATTAATCATGTGCTCTTTTTTCAGCTTAATTTTCTTGGGTTTCCCTGTAGATCCAGATGTTTTGACTTCCAAATAAGAAGACGGCCTGAACCAGTCCAGCAAAAAATCACCTATAGCTCCCTCGTGAGGTTCCCCTTCTTTAATGAAATTATAGGCAACCTGCCTCAAATCGGCATTAGAGAAATGGAGTTTATTGATTTTAAAATCTTGATGTACTTCAGGAACGTTAAATTTTTCATTCATTTAGCGGAAACAATAAATTAGTCCTTACCAGGAATTGCTAAATTTAACGAAATGTTTACCAAATTCTAAAAATCTTCAGACGGTTTTAACATTTCAGGACGCTCTACCTTCCCAAAAAGTTTATTTCCCCAGTTGTTCCACTTGTAACGTTTAGCCATAATTAAAAGAAAAAGAGGATAAATCACAAGGACAGGAATTAGAATATCCAACCCTGCACTGGGTTCCGAAATGTCTTTAAGTAGGGAATTTGTTTGGAAGGCAGTCCAGTCTGCAGTTACCAAAACGGCTGTTATTAAATTATTTCCTGCGTGAAAACCAAGAGCCAATTCCATTCCATCGTCCATTAATGTCATAATACCCAAAAGAAAACCGGTTCCTATGTAATAGATCATTATAATGTTTCCCAGCTTTGTTACTTCAGGATTAAAAAAGTGGAGCCCCCCGAAAACAAATGATGTGATAACTAGAGGAACCCAGCGGTTTTTAGCCAGTGTTCCCAGCCCTTGCATTAAATATCCCCGGAAAAAATATTCTTCAAAACTTGTTTGAAGCGGGATCATTATTACAGCTATTACCAGCATTATGAAAAACGGCTGCGGATCAAAATCAAAAATATAATCTTCAGGATTCAAATAATAGTCGAGGACAGTAGATGCAATCGAAAAGATTGCTACAAGGCCAAATGCAAAAAAGAAGCGTCCCCAGTCAATTTTTTTTCGGGCTGTTGTCAATGCTCTTATGGGCTGGCCGTGTAAATATTTAGCCACTAATAAAAGAGCTACCAGCCCCACGGCAAAAGTTAACAGCATAAAGAAAAGAGTACTATTGGAATCCAGAACCTTCATCATCTGGCTTTCATCCATCGCTGCCATATCCAACCCCGATTTCATTAAAAGTGCAGCCAGGAAAGGAATCTGGCCAATAAAAATTGCAATGATCACTATAAAAACGCCTACCAGGTACCTCCAGAAGTCGTTTTGGTATTTAAAAGCTTGTTGTATATACATTTAACATCTATAAATTAAAAACCCATTTCTCGGTTGGGTTATATTGAATATTTCCATTTTTTACTTCCAGTGGACACTCGAAATTATTGGTGTATAAACCACCAGTTCCCAATCCCTGGGGCAGTTTTGGCTTTTTATCATAGGTCCATTGGCTTATAGCATTTAATCCTACATTGCTCTCCAAGGCACTTGTGATCCACCAGCCTATATTTTTCTGTTCAGAAAGGTCTATCCATTCCTGAGTTCCTCTGTAACCACCAATCAAACTAGGTTTAAGTATTATATACTGAGGATTTATTATTTGTAACAGGTTTTCCTTTTTAGTTACAGCAACAATAGAAATAAGTTCTTCATCTAAAGCAATGGGTATGGGTGTTTTTTCACATAACTCTGCCATTACCTCCCATTGCCCCTGCTTAACAGGTTGTTCAATACTATGAAGTTCAAAATCACTCAGCCTTTTTAGTTTTTCCAGAGCTTCAACCGGTGAAAAAGCCCCGTTAGCATCCACTCTTAATTCGATTTCCCGAGAGGAGAATTGGGAACGAACATATTTTAACAAATCAAGTTCTGCCTCGAAATCAAGGGCTCCTATTTTTAATTTTATACAGTTAAAACCCCCTGAAATCTTTTCTGAAATTTGCTCTTTCATAAAAGATTTCTCCCCCATCCAGACTAATCCGTTGATTGGTATAAAATCTTCACCCCTTGTAAAAGCGGAAGGAAATAACAGAAATGGATCGTTAGATTGTAAAGATTTAAAGGCCATCTCCAGGCCAAATTGTATAGAAGGAAATTCTGTAAGATGTATCCATAGGTATTCTTCACCCCGATCAATATTCTCACAAACCCATTTTAATTTCTCTTCATAATCTGGACGATCATCAAAACTTAGCGTGCGAAGGAGGCCGCATTCTCCAATTCCTTTCTTGCCGTTTACAGTGAGAATAAGGAACCAGGTTTCCTTTGTAGTAAGGATACCCCGGGAAGTGCCACTAGGACGTTTAAAATTTAGAATATACTTGAAATAGGTAGCTTGCATTCCAGATTTAAAGCTCAATACTTTCTCCTATTTCCAGCAGCATTAGATCTTTACCTTTTTCGTAAAACTTTCTTTTAGCTTCTTCGTGGTCTATTTCTATATACCCAAAGGTATCATAATGGCAACCAATGATTTTATCACATTCCACAAAATCACTTGCAATTATAGCATCCTCTATTCCCATAGTAAAGTTATCTCCAATAGGTAAAATAGCAAGGTCAAGTTTAGTTCGCATAGGGATCAACTTCATATCCATAGTTAATGCAGTGTCACCAGCAATATATATATTCTTATGCTCGCTTTCTATTACAAATCCCCCCGGTTGACCACCGTAACTTCCATCGGGGAAAGAGCTTGTGTGGATAGCGTTGACATATTTTAAGGTGCCAAATTCAAAATCCCAGCTTCCGCCGTGGTTCATAGGATGCACTTCCAATCCCTTGGATTCATAGTGATTGGTAATTTCAAAATTACTGACTATTACAGCTCCTGTTCTTTTTGCAATAGCTTCAGCATCCAGGGTATGGTCCTGGTGAGCGTGGGTTAGCAATATAAAGTCAGCTTTGAGATCTTCAATATTAATTTTATCTTTTGATAATTGGTTTCCTGTTATAAAAGGATCTACTATTAAATGAGTTTCTCCAATTTTAATTCCGAAAGAATTCTGTCCGTAAAATGTTATCTTCATGATAAGATTTTTTGATTTTTATAAAATTACATATTGCTTTTCAAAATAAAACCCTCTTTAGATCCTTTTTTTACCAGATTAGCAAAGTATCGTTTAAATAACAAGTCCTAATCCAAAAAGAATAGAAATTAAAAAGGTAGAAAGGGCTAATATTTTAAGTTCGGGGTCAAGTAAGGTTTCATTCTCATTTAATACCACCCTTCTTAAATGAAGTAACAGCGGAATAAACCCCGCCACGTAAAGAACGTCACTCCACTCTTCTGCAGTCCAAGCTGAAAACAATAAAAGGCAGAGAATTGCTCCTATTATTAACCCATAGTGATAATTTTTTGCAGCTTCAGTTCCTATTTTTACCACCAGGGTATTTTTTCCGGCTTTTTTATCGGAGGCGCGGTCTCTCATATTATTTAAGTTAAGAACGGCAGTACTTAAAAAACCAAAAGCAGCAGCAGGTAATAAAACGTAATAATTTATTTCATGGGCGTAGAGAAAATAAGAACCAAATACGGCAACAATTCCGAAGAAAATAAAGACAAATACGTCTCCCAATCCCCGGTAACCGTATGCATTACTCCCTACTGTATACTTTATAGCGGCTACTACTGCTCCAACTCCTAAAAGAAAGAAAATAATGGCAAATACAAAATCATCTCCTCCAAACGCCGAGTAAATTAAAAGAACTGCAAGGATTAAAGTCGATATGGCGGTTGCAATAATCCCCTGTTTCATTTCCTGCCGGGAAATTAACCCGCTTTGAATAGCGCGGGCAGGCCCTATTCTATCCTCATTGTCTGTTCCTTTAACCCCGTCGCCGTAATCATTGGCAAAATTGGATAAGATTTGCAATCCTAAAGTTGTACCTATTGCCAGGCTAAAAATGACAATATTAAAATAACCTTCATTTACAGCTATAGTAGTTCCTGTAATGATTCCCGATACTGATAATGGCAAAGTTCTTAATCTCGCCGCGCTTAACCATGACCTGAAATCGCTCATTTATCGCATAATTTTTACTACTAATTCTTTTAAAAGATCACCCTGGGAAATATTATTTGCCCCAACTCCTTTACTCTTTACATCTGTATCTCTTAAAACACCAATAATTTCACTGGCTTTCTTCATTGGGTAATTACCTGCAGCAATTACATAATCATTAACGAAATAGGGATTAACTTTTAAAAATTTCGCAACATTCCCTTTAGATTTATCAGCTAACCCATGGTATTGTAAAACCTGGGAAAAGTAGCCATAGAGGAGCGAAACTGTAACTATAATGGGGTTATCTTTTGGATTTTGAGAAAAATAATTCACAATTTGATGAGCTTTAACGGCATCCTTCATTCCTATTGCCTTACGTAACTCGAAGTTATTGAAATCCTTGCTTATCCCTATATTTTCCTCAATTAATTCGGGAGTAATAACAGTTCCCGGCGGGGATATTAATTGCAGTTTTTGAAGTTCATTATC
>CAZXEY010000024.1:0-28320 GCA_964639695.1 uncultured Antarcticibacterium sp.
CTATCGATATGCTTGGTACTGCAGAAAAAGTAGCAATAGATAAGGATAACACTACTGTTGTAAATGGATCGGGTGACCAAAACGCTATTAAAGATCGCGTTAACCAAATAAAAGCTCAGATCGAATCTACAACTTCAGATTATGACAAAGAAAAACTTCAGGAGCGTTTAGCTAAACTTTCTGGTGGTGTTGCTGTACTTTATGTAGGTGCTGCCAGCGAAGTGGAAATGAAGGAGAAAAAAGACAGAGTAGATGACGCTTTAAATGCAACACGTGCTGCAATTGAAGAAGGAATTGTTGCCGGTGGTGGTGTTGCTTTAGTAAGAGCTAAAACTGCATTAGCTAATCTTAAAGGCGAAAATGCTGATGAATCTACTGGTATCGCTATCGTAAACAAGGCAATTGAATCTCCATTATTTACGATCGTACAGAATGCCGGTGGCGAAGGAGCGGTTGTAATTAACAAGGTCCTGGAAGGAAAAGATAACTACGGCTATGATGCCAAAACCGATACTTTTGTAGATATGATGAAAGCCGGAATTATAGATCCTAAAAAAGTAACTAGAATAGCACTTGAAAATGCTGCATCTGTTGCCGGAATGATCTTAACTACCGAGTGTGCTTTGATCGATATTAAAGAAGAATCTGGTGGCGGAATGCCAGGAATGATGTTAGAACTGGCGGTTGTCTACAGTATTTAGACGTTTGAATAGTATATGCCCGATTTAAAAAAATCGGGGTTTTTTGTTTTATAATCATTTTTGTACTGTAATTTTTCTTTAGTAATTGCTAAAATCCATATCATTGGGCATTTCAAGGATATCTTAGATTATCATCGGTGCTTTTATGCCCTGTATAAACTTTGCTTACAATTAGAATATTCAGAAAATATAGATACAAATCAAAATATTTATCAGCTATTTTAAATCAAGTCCTGGTTCCTGGTTCCTGATTCTTGCACTTCTGTCCAAGGCGGAACGATTCTGATCCTTTAATGATTTAAAAACAGGGTAAAATTTTCAGAAAAATTTTCCTCTACAAAGTCAAATTACCTGCAAATTCCTTTAGATTGATTTCTGATAATTTTGCAAGAAACTTTGCATTGCTGTGCCTTACGATTGCATTAATGTAATTAAGTTGGGCCGTACGAAATTCTATGGTTGGTATGGTTCCAATCCGGAATTTTTCCATGGTGATTTCAAGATTTTCTTTAGCAATTGCTTCATTATTCCCCTCCAGCTCTATCAAACTGATATTGGTTAAATAGGTTTGATAAGCAATACCTAGCTGGGACTTCAAAGTTAGCAGCTGTTGTTTAATGGCAATTTCAGAATTTTCTATCCTGATTTTAGCTATATCAGCATTCATGTTCTGGGTAAATCCATCAAAGAGATTTAGCCGGGCAGTTAATCCGTAATTAAAGCCTCTGGAACTGGCAGTAGTAACAAAACCAAGTGGGGATTCAGATTCGTTGAACTGGTAGGCAGTATTAGCAACAATACTTGGATAGCGCGCTGCTCTTACCTGCTTTAACTCAAGCTCTGCTATGTTCTTATTTATTACCTGAGCCAGTAATAATGGATTCTGCTCTTCAGCAAGTGCTAATAACTTTGGAAGAAAAAGATCTTCATCCACCTGAATCTCTTCCACTACTTTAAATTCTTCGGTAGGATCTCTTGCAAGAAGCAGGTTTAATTGGATCTTCGTATTTATAAATGTCTCCATTTGACGCAATAAAGTGGTTCTATCGGTATTAAGATCCACCTCAGCATTTAAGACTTCCAGTTTCGATGCCTTTCCAATAGTAAACCGGTTTCGGGCAAGCTCCAGCCGCTGTTCAGAAATAACCAGAGTACTATCTAACGCACTCAATTGCTGCTGCTGTTGTACCAGATCAAAATATGTGACCATTACTTCACTTACCCTGGTGAGAATTGTTTGCTGCAATTCTGCTTCTCCCAGTTTCTCTAGCTCTTTAAGTTGGTCGTAGCGGGCGAACATCCTGAAGCCGTCAAAAATTGTCCAGTCCATTACCAACCCGTAATTCAAATTGTTATTACGGGCATTGTCCAGTTCAATTAAATTACCATCGGCACGGGTGATAGCGCTGTTTACTATACTATTATTGGTGGTCGCAGTTGCTGCAATACCGGGTAAAATCCCGGCATTTCCAATATTTACACTTCTTTCGTCTATTCGAAGTTCATTGGCAGCTATTCTAATTTCATAGTTATTTTTAAGTGCAACTCGCACTGCCTCTTCTACTGTAAGAATTTCCTGGGCATTTAGGGAACCTGAAACGAACAGTAAGGCTAAGAACTTTAAGATATTATCCATGTAAAATAGGTTCCGGTTTTTGCTGATTTTCCAGATCATCAATTATATCAAATTCGGGGCGGTGCTTTTTCTCTCTGGCCCACATCATATAGACTGCAGGAATTATAAAAAGTGTTAGTATTAGTGAGAACATTGTACCGCCAATAATCACAACCCCCATTCCTATCCTGCTGGTGGAAGCTGCTCCAAACGCCACAGCAATGGGTAAAGCACCCAGAGCAATAGTTAAACTGGTCATTAAAATGGGACGTAGCCGGGATTCAGAAGCCTTTAAAATAGCCTCCCGCTTCGGCATTCCCTGCTCCCTCAACTGGTTGGCAAATTCTACTATTAAAATTCCGTTTTTCGTCACAAGGCCAATTAGCATTACGGTTCCAATCTGGCTAAAAATATTCCATGTTTGCCCGAATAGCCAAAGGCTGAATAAAGCTCCTGCTACCGCCATGGGTACGGTAAGAATGATGATCAAGGGATCTATAAAACTTTCAAACTGTGCTGCCAGTAATAGAAAAATAAGCAACAGGGCGAGCATAAAGGCAAACATTGTGTTAGAGCTACTCTCCACAAAATCCCTTGATTCCCCGCCAAGGTCTGTTGTAAAGGTTTCCCCCAGCACTTTCTCTTTAATACGTTCCATAGCTTCTATTCCATCACCCATACTTTTACCGGGCGCTAGGCTGGCAGAAACTGTGGCACTCATATAACGGTTGTTATGGTACAAGGCCGGGGGGCTGCTTTGTTCTTCGGTAGTTACAAAATTATCCAGCTGTATCAACTGCCCATCCCGGTTCCTTACGAACATAGAAGTAAGATCCATAGGCGCGTCCCGGTCCTTTTTATCGAACTGTCCCATCACCTGGTATTGTTTTCCATTCATCATAAAATATCCAAAACGCTGCCCGCTAAGCGCCAGCTGCAGGGTTTGGGCCACATCGAGCACAGAAACTCCCATGGTTTGAGCCTTTTCCCTGTCAATGGTTACATAAATTTCAGGTTTGTTAAACTTCAGGTTAAGATCGGAATTTGAAAAAGTGGGGTCGCTCTCCACTTCTTCCATGAATTGAGGGATCTTTTCTTCCAACTGCTGGAAGTTCTGCGCCTGAATGATATATTGAATAGGCATTCCCCCACGGCGGTTTACCGCTATGGTAGGACTCTGACTCACATTTACCCTAGCTTCAGGATATTGTTTGGTCCATTGGGTAAGCTTGGTAGCTATTTCATCCTGTGAACGCTCTCTTTCAGAGGGCTCTGCAAGTGCAATTCTTGCCATACCACTATTCACAGATCCAGATCCCCAACCCGGAGATGTGATTATAAGGCTTACTTTCTTCTCGGGAATAGAATCATTGACGAGGGTGGTTAGCTCATTCATAAAACGATCCATATATTCATAGGAAGCCCCTTCGGGTGCAGTAGCATTTAAACTTATAAAACTGCGGTCCTCGTAAGGTGCAGTTTCCTTTTGTAATAAACTATAAAAAACCACAGTGGCTATAAGACATAATGCCAGAATAGGGAAACTCAACCACTTTTTATTCATAAATGACCTTAGGGATTCAGCATAACTGTTGTTCATCTTTACAAAATACTTTTCAGTAAAATTGTAAAATTTGGAATTGTGCTGCTTCCCCGGTTTCATCAGGTAAGCATTGAGCATTGGGGTCAAAGTAAGAGCTACAAAAGCCGAAATAAGAACGGCGGCAGCCAGTACTACTCCAAATTCTCTAAACAACCTTCCAACGAAACCTTCGAGAAAAATAACCGGAAGAAATACTGCAGCCAGGGTCACCGAAATGGAAATAACAGCAAAAAATATTTCGTTAGAACCTTTTATGGCGGCTTCAATAGGGCTCATTCCCTCCTCTACTTTCTTATAGATATTTTCTGTAACTACAATTCCATCATCTACCACCAGTCCAGTTGCAAGTACGATGGCCAAAAGAGTAAGTACGTTAATGGAGAAGCCAAACATCCACATTATAAAAAATGTGGCGATTAGCGAAACCGGAATATCAATAAGAGGCCTTAAAGCTATAGACCAGTTCCTGAAGAAGAGGTAGATCACCAAAATTACCAGAATGATGGCAATAGCTAAAGTTTCAACTACTTCGGTAACAGATTTCTGAACAAAAGTGGTATTATCAAAAGCAATATTTAAATTGAAATCCTGCGGAAGGTCCTTCTGCAGCATTTCATATTGCTCATAAAAAGAATCGGCAATATCAAGATAATTGGTTCCCGGCTGCGGAATGATCACCATTGACACCATTTCCTGACCCGAATCACTTAATTTTGTTTCAAGATTTTCTGCCTCCAGCGCAGCAGAACCTACATCACTAAACCTTATTAAATTATCCCCGTCTGACCGGATAATTATATTATTAAACTGTTCTACCGTCCTTAAATTTCCTATAGTCTTAACAGCCAGCTCGGTATTGGAACCCGTCAATTTTCCTGTGGGTAGTTCTACATTCTGAGAACTCAATGCTGCACGAACATCACTTACCGTAGCACCGTAAGATGCCAGTTTTACAGGATCAATCCAAAGTCGCATTGCGTATCGCCGCTGCCCCCATATCTGCACACTACTTACCCCGGGAATGGTTTGAAGTCTTGGGGCAATCACATTTTCGGCATAATCACTAAGTTCGAGCACGTTTTTTTCTTTGCTCTGCACGGTCATTGCAATAATTGGCTGGGAATCGGCATCGGCCTTGGATACCACCGGAGGGGCATCTATATCCTGCGGAAGCCTTCGAACCGCCTGCGATACTTTGTCCCTAACATCATTGGCGGCGGCTTCAAGATCCTTGTCTAAATTAAATTCGATATTGATGTTACTCGTTCCCTGGCTGCTGGTAGAGCTAATATTCCTGATCCCGTCAATGGAATTGATCTCCTTTTCAAGAGGTTCGGTGATCTGGCTTTCTATAATATCGGGATTGGCTCCTGTGTAATTAGTACGAACGGAAATGATTGCAGGGTCAATACTTGGAAATTCCCGGACTCCCAGATAGGTAAACCCAATGATCCCAAACAATACAATAGCAATGTTCATTACAATGGTAAGGACCGGGCGCTTGATACTAAGTGATGATAAACTCATTACGCCTTATTATTTAAACCCGATTGCCGTAAATCAACCTTTACAGGAGTACCATTTTTCAAGACCATTACCCCGGTGGTTAAAATAGTATCTCCCGGTTTTAAACCGGTTAATACCCTAATCATATTTTCTGTCCTTGAACCTGTTTCAACCACTATTTCCTTAGCCACGCCACCTTCCTTTACAAATATCTTTTTACCATTCTGTATAGGAATAAGGGATTCTGTGGGCACCATAATGGCATCATCTACACGGGCCAACGGCAGGGAAACATTTGCAAAAGTCCCGGGGATCAATTTTCCATCCCTGTTTTCAGCAATTGCACGCATTTTTAAAGTTCGGGTATCAATATCCACACCCGGTTCTACTGCATAAACGGTGGCCGTAAAAGGCTCTTGCGTTCCTGCAGTGGTAAAACTTAGCTCAGTATTCATACCCACCTGTGAAGAATATTTTTCAGGAATTGAAAAAGTTACTTTAAGTTTATCTGTATTCACCAGTTTTGCAATGGGGGTGGCAGGGGTAACATAAGTTCCCTGGGAGATATATCTCAAACCTATAATACCCGAAAATGGGGCGCGAACGGTAGCCTTTGCAAGTTGTGCAGAAATCAACCGGGATTCTGCCTGGGCAGATTGGAAATCGGCCATGGCAACATCGTATTCCTCCTGGCTGATGGCTTCTTTCTCAAGCAGCAGTTTTGCCCTTCTCTCATTTTCTGCCGCAAGTTTTTCTGCCGTTTTTATTTTGGCCAGCTGAGCCCGCATTTCAACATCATTTACCTTAAACAGCACCTGCCCTTTCGAGACTTTACTTCCTTCAGTAAAATTGATGGCTTCAACAATTCCGGAGACTTCACTTCTTATTTCAATTTGCTCATTTGCTTCCAATGTACCTGAGAGGGAAAGATTTTCTGAAAATTGCTGAGGCTCAATGATCATTCCTCCCACATTTGCTGCAGATGGACCTCCTCCTGCATTACCAGTATTTTGAGTTTCAGAATTTGCAAGAATCCTATAGCCAACAAGGCCAAGCAGACCAAGAACTAACAGGCCGTAAATTATGTATTTGGTTTTCATAAGGTTATAAGTGGCAAACTATGAATTAGCAGAAATATTTAAGTTCGGTAAAAATAAACCATCCTTACAAGATTTTAAGAAAAAACTAATTTATTTATACAAATTGGAAGAATTATGCTACGAAAAGCAATTATTAAATACTATAGTCTATGCATTAATCACTAGCTGAAAAAGTCTTATTGAAGGTGTAATTAAAATCAGGCTCTATAGACAAAACCTAAAAAAATCAATATTTACTTTCTCATAAAATCAAAAGCACCTTTGCGAAGATTGATATTATATTCAAGATAAGCTTTTAAACAGGCAAGAAAATTGGCCCAGCCTTCAGTATTCCCCGCCAACCAGGTGATTCCAACCTCATCGTTTTCCATCTCACCTTCAGTTATTTTAACCACAGTTTCCTTATTAGCTACCGGGGTTAAGGTGATTTCTACCCTTAACTTTTTTGCTTTTGCACCTTCCCATTCAAAACAAATGAAATCAGAAGAAGTAGTGGTAATCACCTCTACAGGTACAGTTTCTTCAAACTCAGGAAACTTCCACGTAACCTGTTTTCCTGCTTCCATAGTTCCCGAACTTTGGGAAATAAAATAGTTTGACATATGCCGCGGATCAATGATGGCCTCATAAACTTCTTTCGGGGTTTTTGCAATTTGTATGGCGGTTTTAATCTTTAATTGGCTCATCGTTAAAAGGTATAAGTTTTTTATGTTTTATCACTTCAAAATAAAAAGGTACAAAAAAAGCTCTCTTCTTTGAAAGTAGAATCTATTTTATAAATGAATAAAATTTTTAGAAAAATAATTTCCTGGCAGCATTAATTATCATTGCAATCTGTGCTCTAGTAATCCTGTCTGATTCAACTGTTGCCTGGAATTTGGAAACTTAACCTTCCATTATAATTTTCCTGATCTAAATCTTATAACTTTATAGTTACTAAACCTACCTAGATGCTCTACCTGCGAATCGCCCTTTTACTGGTTTTTTTCACATCCTGTGAATCGGAATCTAAATTACCCTCGGAAAGATGTGAAAAATCAACCGTTATTGATCACCACGAGTTTTCTTCCCCGGAGAATAAACAGTACCAGATCGAGGATGCAAAAATAACCGGAGATTGTTTAAAAATCAGTTTTTCAGCTTCAGGATGTTCAGGGGACACCTGGGATGTGCATTTGGTAGAATCCGGAATTGTTAATCAATCCAGTCCTACAAAGAGGTATTTAAAATTATCCCTTGAAAATTCAGAATCCTGCGAAGCGCTTCTTTTAAAAGAAGTTAGTTTTAATCTCCGTCAACTTCAGCTAAATTCTTCTGTTATAGTTTTTAAATTGCAGGGGTATGATGAAGAAATAGAATACCGATACTAACAATCATTTTTAAATATAGCTGAAGATTTATAGGGATTTTAACAATGTTGGTTGTACTATACATTTCCTCCTGCCGTTGTAATAAAAATCGACAATTATGAAAAATCCATCAATCAGAAAGTTTGCCCTTTTACTATTTACTGTATTTCTAATTTCCTCCTGTTCAACAAGTGACGACGATAATAATACAGATCAACAAAACCAGCAGGCAATTGCAGAATTGCAGGCCCAGATGCGCTCGGGAGACTGGAAAATCACCAAATTTATCGATTCCGGGGAAGACGAGCTACATCATTTCCAGGGCTACACCTTCAATTTTAACGAAAACGGAGTTCTTGTAGCAACTAACGGAACAATTACCCACACCGGAACCTGGAATATAACAGGCAGCAGCAACAGCAGCGATGACAGCAACGATGATGATGATCTTGATTTCAACATCAATTTTAATTTAACCAATGATTTTGAAGAACTAAATGATGATTGGGATATTCTTTCGAGAACTGCAACCAAAGTGGAATTAAGAGATGTAAGCGGAGGAAATGGTGGAACAGATTTATTGACTTTCGAAAAGATTTAAATCTGCCGCATCTGTTTTAGGAAACGACATATATAAAAAAAACCACCTGATAGGTGGTTTTTTCTATTTCTGCTTTTACCAATTTTAATTAAGAAACGGCCTTCAGTTTTTTGAGCGTGGATCTGTTCAGTTTATCTTCAGCATACTCTCTGTCTACAACCAGTTCCTTTTCTCCGCTTTCCGGCAGTTCGAACATTGCATCGGTTAAAATCGCTTCGCAAAGAGATCTCAATCCTCGCGCTCCTAATTTGTATTCAATAGCCTGGTCAACAATATAATCTAAAGCATCTTCAGTAACCTCAAAATTGATATCATCCATTTCAAACAATTTTTGATACTGTTTTATAATGGCATTCTTAGGCTCAGTTAATATTGCTCTCAAAGTATCACGGTCTAAAGGATTCATATAAGTCAAAGCGGGAAGCCTCCCGATTATCTCGGGGATTAGCCCAAAATCTTTAAGATCCTTGGGAATAATATATTGCAGAAGATTTGTTCTTTCAACCTTATCGTCACTTTTCGACGCACTAAAACCAACAGCCTGCATATTTAACCGCTTGCTGATGTTTCTCTCAATACCATCAAAAGCTCCTCCTGCTATAAACAGGATATTTTCGGTATCTACTTCAATAAATTTTTGATCGGGATGTTTACGTCCTCCTTTTGGTGGTACATTAACAGTGGTACCTTCCAACAATTTTAATAATGCCTGCTGTACTCCTTCTCCCGATACGTCACGGGTAATAGAAGGATTATCGCTTTTACGGGCAATCTTATCTATTTCATCAATAAAAACGATCCCGTGTTGTGCCTTTTCAACGTTATAATCTGCAGCCTGCAATAATCTTGTAAGGATTCCTTCAACATCCTCTCCCACATATCCTGCTTCGGTCAATACCGTAGCATCAACAATAGCCAGCGGCACGTTCAGCATTTTAGATATGGTCTTTGCCATAAGGGTTTTACCTGTACCGGTTTCCCCTACCATGATGATATTACTCTTTTGGATCTCTATATCATCATCATTCTTTGGCTGCAACAGTCTTTTGTAGTGATTATAAACCGCAACGGACATAACCTTTTTAGTAGTTTCCTGCCCGATAATATATTCGTCCAGAAATGCCTTAATAGCTTTTGGTTTACTTAGCATTAGATCTGCCGATAGATCCCTTGCTTCCCCTTGCTTGGATTCCTCTAAAACGATCCCATGCGCCTGCTCTATACACTTATCACAAATATGCGCGTCAAGCCCTGCAATTAAGAGGTTGGTTTCCGGTTTTTTCCTTCCGCAAAAGGAACATTCTAAATCGTCTTTCGCCATTTGTCTTTATTTCTCATTTGTTGGTCGTCCTGAAGTTGTATTAATAACAGGTACTTCAGAATTAAATCTACCCCTCTCTGGTTAAGACTTCGTCTATCATTCCATACTCTTTAGCCTGTCCCGCTTTCATCCAGTAATCCCTGTCACTATCTTCCTCGATCTTCTCATAAGTTTGACCAGTTTGCTTGGCAATGATATTATATAATTCCTTTTTAAGGCTTAATATTTCACGGGCAGTGATTTCAATATCACTTGCCTGCCCCTGGGCTCCACCCATAGGCTGGTGGATCATAACGCGGGAATGTGGTAATCCACTTCTTTTTCCTTTTTGTCCTGCACAAAGAAGAACCGCTCCCATTGAGGCAGCCATTCCTGTACAAATAGTAGCAACATCGGGTTTTATGAACTGCATGGTGTCATAAATTCCCAGACCTGCATAAACACTTCCTCCCGGAGAGTTGATGTAGATCTGGATATCCTTGGCAGAATCTGTACTCTCAAGGAATAGTAATTGTGCCTGTATAATATTTGCAACGTGATCGTTGACCTGGGTTCCCAAAAATATGATCCTGTCCATCATCAATCGCGAAAAAACATCCATTGCTACTGCATTCATTTGCCGCTCTTCAATGATATTTGGAGTCATTCCTACAGGAAACATACTCGTGATCATTTTATCGTAATAATTACTATTTATGCCCTGGTGTTTTGTAGCGTATTTTTCGAATTCTTTTCCGTAATCCATAGCTTTTTATTCTCTATTTAAGTAAATAAGGCGTTAGCCCATAGGTTTAACGCCTTAAAGATATATAATAAAATTTAGAAAGACTACTTGTAGATCTCTTTAACAAAGTCTTCGTAAGTCACTTCTTTTTCTTCTAATTTGATGTTGTTTTTATAGAAATCCAACAGTTTTTGATTCATTAACTGCTCAGAAAGTCTTTTTACCTCATCCTGATTTGAAAGAACACGTGCAGCGATATCGTCAAGTTCCTTTTCTGCAGGATCGGTTTGACCAAATTGAGCCATTTGCTCCTTTATCCTATCTGTTGTAAAGCTCTTAAGATCTTCAAATTTCACCTGAAGGTTGTTCTCGTTGATCAATTTTCCTTCAATTAACTGAAATCTCAATCCCTGTTCACTCTTCTCATACTCTTCGCGTGCCTCCTCTTCAGTTAAAGGTTTTTCACCTACTGTTTGGATCCATTTCTGAAGAAAATCTTTGGGAAGATCAAATTTATTGTTTTCTATTAAAGCTTCAGTTACATCATTTAATAACTGTTGATCGCTTTGTTGCTGAAATTGTTTAGCAGCGTCTTCCTTGATCTTTTCCTTAAGCTCATCCTCATTTTTCACTGCATCTTTGCCGAAGAGCTTATCAAAAAGCTCCTGGTTAAGCTCTGCCAGCTCCTGTCTGTTAACTTCAGAAATAGTAAAATCTACCGTTACATCAAGCCCGTGAGCTTTATCGTGCTCCACCTTTAAAAATTCCATTAGCTGGTGGTCATCTTCAAATAAACCTTTGGTATTTAAAGTAATGGTGTCCCCTACTTTAGCTCCAATAAATTTCTTTTTGTTCTCTTCTCCATTTACCTTTTCCAACGGTAAAGAAGTTTTACTCTCTATACCTTCTTCCTCATTCTTAAAAATACCTGCAACAACATCTCCTTCTTCAACAACATCTTTAGAAACCAGTTTCCCGTATTGTTTCTGAATGTGTTTTACCTGATTATTGATCATTTCCTCACCGGCCACGATCCTGTAATGAGTAATAGGTTCTTTTGTGTCAAGATTTACTTCAAATTTTGGAGATAATCCCAGTTCAAATTCGAAAGTATAATTTTCCTGTTCCCAGTTAAAATTATCCTGCTCTTTTGGAAGAGGATTACCAAGAACATCCAATTTTTCCTCGGTCAAATATTTATTAAGAGCGTCCTGTAAAAGTTTATTCACTTCATCTACCAACACCGCTTTCCCATACTGCTTCTTCACCATGCCCATAGGAACATGGCCTTTTCTAAAGCCTGGTATATTTGCATTCTTTCTATAGTCTTTTAAGATCTTATCTACTTTTTCACTATAATCTTCCTTAGCGATATCTACTTTTACGATCGCATTCAAATCATCAATATTCTCTCTGGTAATATTCATTTTACGTGTTATAAAAAATTGGAGTGCAAAAGTACACAAAAATTGATTGTAGTCAAAGTTTCAAACTCCTGTATTTCAGCAATATCTTAATCTGAAGGGAGAACAGAGAACAACAATGACTGTATTATCGACAGCAATAAGCTGAATAATAAAGCTACCCAAAATCCATCCACTCCAAAGCCTGGAATAAAAGCATCGGCTATTAAAATAATTACAGCATTGATCACCAACAAGAATAATCCGAAGGTTACAATTGTAACGGGAAGCGTGAACAGCACCAATACCGGCTTCACTATTAAATTCAATATAGCAAGGACAATGGCAACAATAACAGCAGTTAGATATCCTGTTACGGCTACACCCGGAAGAAATTTTGCCAGCAGCACTACAACAATTCCGGTTAAAAGTAATCTTATAATGAACTTCATATCAGGTAATTTAATTTACACAAATTTGCAAAAAAAACACCGGGAGTATCCCGGTGTTTAAATATTTATCATTTTTTTAATAGAATCACTTACTATTACTGCACATCATTACTTAAAGTTACAGTACCAAAGTTTCCAATATTCACCTTGGGAACCGTAGATCCATAAGTTTCATTAATGGCTTCAATAATTGCATTAGCAACCGCTGCATAACCTCTAGGGGTAGGATGAACACCATCTAAAGAAATTGCTCCACCGGTTACGAAGGTTGAGGCTAAAGTTCCTGCGTCATAAGGTATACCTGTATCTGCCAGTTGATTTAACAGGCTTCGGGCATCCACAAAAGCAAGGTTATTTACCTGGGCGAGATTTCTTATGGTAGTATTATAAGCTGTTGTTGCAGTAGAAATTTTTTCAAGTTCTTCTGAATCCAGCGCGTCTTTATCGTCAATACCACTCACTGCGTTTAAAACAAGCTGAGCCTGTTCTTGGGTTGGCTGCCCCCCCTGCTGAAGGATTCCCAATACCTCCATTACTTGGGGAGTTAATCGAACTGAACCGTATCCTTGTGACATAGCCGCCTGATCTATGGTAAGGACCAAAAGTTCATCTTCAGTCATTTGCCGGAAGCCAAGAGGGTTGGTTTGCGAAACAGGAACATCAATTAGAAACCGGTTTGGCCCCTCATTAAAGGTAATAGCATATTGAGATGCCAAGGCCTGTGCCTGTTGAGGAGAAACTCCCTGCATAATTAATCCCTGGGTGAAAATTCCCGCAACCGCTTGAAAATATCCGGTTAGGTTTGCAGCAGTTGCCGCATCCAGTACAAGGGCATTATTTGGAATGGTAGTGAAATAAGGCACAGAAGTTACATCTGGAATATTTATTAATACCCCATCTGCACCCGTACCTGTTAAAGCTGTCACCATTTGTGAATACACATTGGCAAAAACATTGGGATCTGTTATATCATTGGAACCATAAGTGGATGGATCGAAATTTCCTGTCTGGTCTACCCCTACTCCACCTGAAGTTGCGTAACTCAACACATCATTATTACCTATCCAAAGTGAGAAAAAAGTAGGATTTTGCACCACTGCATCGGCAAGGACCGTAGTTTCAGGAGAACTGGCAAATCTCACAAAATAAGGATTTGCCGTCCCGGTGGCTACGCCACCTAAATTGCCATAACCAGGGGCAACAAGATGAAAACTTTTTGCTCCCGGCGTTCCAAGATTGTTAAATGGTCCGCTAAGAACATTCACAATATCTGTTGTTGGAGTTCCTGCCAATACTCTTGGCGAAGGGTTCCCGTTAGCACCAACAGCGAGTACCCGCCTGTTAGAAAGGATTTGAGTCCCCCCGGCAAGTAACCCTCCTAAATTATCGGCCATTAAAGGCTGTACAAAAAGATCTGTCTCCTGTACTTTGGCAAATTGATTGGCCAGGATTGCCGGATAGGAATTTTCCTGACCTGTTATATACAGAGCCCCATCAGCATATCCCGCTGTCAATGAATTTCCGAGAGCCACATAGTTGGAGAAGTCGGCAGTGCCGTTGGTATAGAATCCTGGTTCATCTATAGGATTTTCTAGTTCAGGCTCGCAGGAGAAAAATGCCAGAGCCAGAATCGGTAAAAATTTAAAATATCTTTTCATTATATCAATTCGTTTATAATATTATAATTTATAGGTCACTCCTAATCCCGGTACAAAAGCACTGGATTTATAGGTTCCGCCGAAAGGCACCGCCTGGCCGTTTTCAGTATAAAAATCATAAGAAGCTTCTACTTCATCAAATCTTATGTAAAGGAAAGAAGCATCAATAGCAAAGTTATCGGTAACATTTAAAGAAAGTCCCCCGGTGTAACCATGAGAGTCATTTCGTGGAGTTTCGGGCGCAAAATATCCCTGTTGTACAGGAGATTCATCAAAGTAATATCCTGCACGAAGTGTGAATTTTGAAGAGGCTTCATACTGCAACCCAAACCGGTAGATTGAAGAATCCTGGTAATTCCTTTCGTTCTGTGAATCGGGAATGTTTGGATTGGCAAAATCAAGATCCAAAGATTCGTAAACACTCCAAAGGGTTTGGTTATAATCAAAAGCAAACAGCCATTTATCTCTATATTCATAGGAAATTCCAACGGCCAGCTCTGCCGGTAAAGGCAAAGAAGAATTGAAGGTAGTATTTTCAAAAGGTGTTAAAGGGGAATTGGGAATATTTGAAAAAGTAGCATCTCCTCCTTCTGCCTACAAAATAATATCAGACCGTTAATTAAAACCAACCCTGAAATTATCTGTTGGAGAGAACATTGCGCCGGCAGACCAGCCCCAGGCGGTTACTCCCTGTGCATCTACCGTAACATTACTACGGTTTCCGTCAATATCAGATAAAGTTCTGTTCAAATTTCGGTTGAAGTTAACGCCTCCGGTTACAAAAATGGGTCCTCCACCAAAACTAAGGTATTGATTGACTTTTAGAGAAGCTACCGGCTGAATGTAAATTGCCTGAAGATCTATATTATTTACCAAATGGGATCCTGCCCAATCATCCTCCCATTCTACAGTACTTCCATATGGCGTATAAACACTTAATCCAAGGCTTAAGTAATCGGTAACTTTATAGGATGCATACAGGTAAAACGGAGTTCCTATAGGACTATCTGTCCTCGCGATATCACCAAATTCGGTGTTTTGATATACCACATCAGAAAATACTGCACTTACACCTGCAGAAACATTTAATCTATTTTCAAGGTAAACAAGTCCTGCAGGATTGAAAAATCCAAGTTCGGCGCTATTAACTACCGCCACACCAGTATGGCCCATTGCTAACGAACGCTGTCCCTGCAAACTTACACGATACCCACCGGCATAGGTAATACAGGC
The DNA here is from genome assembly GCA_964639695.1 of uncultured Antarcticibacterium sp. Lineage (GTDB taxonomy): Bacteria > Bacteroidota > Bacteroidia > Flavobacteriales > Flavobacteriaceae > Gillisia. Next base: position 15,267 of record CAZXEY010000024.1, read on the forward strand.
AGTAAGGGCAAATACTGCCAGAAATAATAATTTTTTCATAATAAATTCTATTGATTTTTAAAGGTAACAGCTCAAAATTAAAACTTATTTCAAGTAATGCAATTATAATGGCCGTTATTATGCATACATAATAAAATTATGTTAATTTAAAGGAACTCTTTTACCGCTTCATAAAACTCCTTCATCTTTTCGGCGTGAACCCAGTGTCCAGCATTTTTAATTTCCACGATTTCGGAATTTGAAAAATGCAATGAAATTCTGGCTTCATCCTCTTCCTGAATATAATTAGATCTTCCTCCTTTAATAAAAAGAGTTTCTTTATCGAACCGAAGCCCTGCAGGAAGAGCAGCTCCAATTTCTTCCACTTTATCCTTTAGCACCTCAAGATTAATCCTCAACGATAATCGTTCCTTTGTTTTCCAGTACAAATTTTTGAGCAGGAACAAACGTGTCCCTTCGTCTTTGATATATTGTGATAGAAAATCCTCAGCATCCCCGCGGGAAGTGAATTTTTGTTCGTCTAAGGCAGTAAGACCATCAAGAATCTCCTGGTGGTGGGGAGAATAATACCGCGGGCTTATGTCTACAATTATAAGCTTCTCCACAAGATGTGGATAATCACCGGCTACCTGCATGGCTGTTTTACCACCCATGGAATGTCCCAGCAGAATAATATTGGATAGATCCTGCTCCTTACAGTACTCATAAACATCCGTAGCCATAAGCTCATAACTCATCTCTGGGGTATGTTCGCTTCTACCGTGATTGCGCTGGTCAATTAAGTGCACCTGGTACCCTTCTTCAGAAAATCTGGTCCCCAGGGTCTTCCAGTTGTCACTCATTCCCAGGAAACCATGTAAAAATAAAAATGGCTGTCCCTCTCCCAATATCGTACTGTGGACCTTTATCATTACTATAATTGTTTTAAATAATTTCTTATCGTCTTTTCCAAGCCAAAGTATAAAGCTTCAGTAATCAAAGCGTGCCCAATAGATACCTCCAGTAATCCAGGAACCTGCTCTTTAAAGTATTTAATATTTTCCAATGAAAGATCGTGGCCGGCATTAACCCCTAAACCTTCCTTCGTCGCCAAAGTAGCACATGCGGCATATTTTTCGACCGCTTTTTTATTGCCTGAAGCATACTCTTTTGCAAACTCTTCCGTATAAAGTTCAATTCTATCGGTTCCGGTTTGGCGGGCGCTTTCTATAAGAGAAATATCGGGATCGAGAAAAATAGAAGTTCTTATGCCGTTACTTTTAAATTCTGAAATAACTTCAGTTAAAAAACCTTTGTGCTTTTTAGTATTCCAGCCGGCATTCGAAGTAATTGCGTCTTCAGCATCGGGCACCAACGTCACCTGATGGGGCTTAACTTTTAAAACCAGGTCTATGAATTGCTTCACAGGATTCCCTTCAATATTAAACTCTGTAGTAACAACAGGTTTGAGATCATAAACATCCTGATATCTTATGTGTCTTTCATCGGGGCGCGGGTGTACAGTTATTCCCTGGGCACCATAAGATTCTATATTTCTCGCGAATTCCAACAGATTGGGAACATTCCCACCCCGGGCATTTCTTAAAGTGGCTATTTTATTGATATTAACGCTTAACTTCGTCATTCTAATTTTTGCTTTGAATTAACAAAAATACAAAGTTGAGGATGCCTTAATGAATTTTATTTTAATTAATTTGCAGAAAAACGCAGTGGATTATGAGTATTGAGAATAACATCCTAAATGACATTAATATTTGTCACCTTACCGATAAAGTAAAAGATTTGCAGATGCTTTTTAATGAGCTCACCTTTTCTCATCTACCCGTTGAGAATGATGGGGTTTATCTAGGATGTATTTCTGAAACTGACATTCGCTGTTTCGATGCTGAAAAAACAATAGCCGATTATCAATACTCACTCGAAGGATTCTTTGTTCGCAACGAGGATTACTGGCTTGAAACGCTTCAAAAATTTGCCCAAAATCAAACTAACATCCTGCCGGTCCTTAGTATGGAGAACGAATATTTGGGATATCTCGATCTTACTGAAATTATGAGCTGCTTCAACGAAACTCCTTTTTTGAATGAGCCGGGCGGGATCATTGTTCTTGAAAAAGGTATTAAGGATTACTCCTTCAGCGAAATAGGTCAAATCGCAGAATCACATAATGCAGCTTTACTGGGAATTTTCGTATCTTCAAAAGATTCAGATCTCACACAAATTACATTAAAACTAAGTACTTCAGGATTAAATGAGATCCTGCAAACCTTCCGCAGATATGGCTATACCATAGTTTCTGAACACCAGGAGGACAGTTTTAGGGAAAGCCTTAAAGAGCGCTCTAAATATCTTGACAAGTTTCTAAATATTTAATCAGGTAAGGATGAAAGTAGGTATTTATGGTCAATTCTACCACCAGGATTCCGGCAGGTATATCGAAGAATTACTTCGGGCCCTGGACCGTGAAAATATCCAGGTGGTTATTGAAAAAAATTTTCTCAGCCTTATTCATCTCAATAAAACAGTTACCCGGGAATACAAACATTTCAGCACCTTTGAGGAACTGGATCCTTCCTACGATCTTTTTTTTAGCATTGGTGGTGACGGTACCATTTTAAAATCCATTAACTACATCAGGGACCTTAATATACCTATACTTGGGATCAACACCGGGAGATTGGGATTTCTTGCAACGATTCAAAAAGAAGAAATTGAAAACACCATTTCGACCATTCTGCAAAAAAAATATTCCATATCTGAACGAACAGTTCTAACAATCTCCACAAGTCCTGTAAGCAGTGAAATTAGTGAGGATAATTTTGCTTTGAATGAAATTGCCGTTAGCAGGAAAAATACTACCTCAATGATCACTGTGGAAACAAAACTAAACGACCAATGCTTAACTTCCTATTGGGCAGACGGGCTCATTGTTTCCACACCTACAGGCTCCACGGGATATTCCTTAAGCTGCGGGGGGCCGGTAATAGTTCCCGATACCAAAGCACTCGTTATTACTCCTATTGCACCACATAATTTAAATGCACGCCCACTGGTCATAAAAGATGACACTACTATAACATTAAAAGTTTCGGGAAGAGAAAATTTTTTCCTTCTTTCAATGGATTCCCGTATTGCAACTCTTAGCAATGAAACTACCCTTACCATAAAAATTGCACCTTTTAAAATAAGCATGGTGGAATTGGATGATGACAGCTTCCTGCAAACCCTGCGGAAAAAATTATTATGGGGTGAAGACCGCAGAAACTAAACAATAAAACCACACAAATCTTGTTTATAAGCATATACTAAATTGCTCTGTTCATTGCAGGGCGATCAGAATTGTTATATTTGCAAACTTTTAGAATTCTATGAGGCACCTTGTATTACTAATTTTTATGTTTGTGTTTTCCGGGACGACGGTGGCTCAAAGATTTGAAATAGGCGGATTTGCAGGAGGTGCCAATTACATAGGTGACGTTGGCAATACTGCTTATATTAATCCCAGCGGATTGGTTTTTGGAGGAATGGCCAAGTGGAACCGCAGCCCGCGGCACAGTTTCAGGCTTACTTTACTTTACGGCGAAGTAAGTGCAGAAGATTCGAAATCTAATGATGTGAAAAGACAACAAAGAAATTATTCTTTTAATAATCATATTGCTGAAGCCTCTCTGGGTATGGAATTCAACTGGTGGAGTTTTGATTTGAATAAGGCAGATAAGCAGAGTACGCCTTACCTGTATACAGGTTTAACCTATTTCAATTCCAAACATCATTACCTTAGCGCCGACAGGCCTGCCCGTGGAGTTTTAGAACCCCAGGGTGACAACTGGGAATTTGCTATTCCAATGGTTTTTGGTTTTAAACAAACATTGACTAAAAGAATTATTGGAGCTTTTGAAATTGGAGCCAGGTATACTTTTACAGATAATTTTGACGGTAGTACTCCCGAGGAATTAATCGGACGAAGAAACCCACCAAGGGAATTTGGAAGTGTAAATACGAAAGACTGGTATGTTTTTTCAGGGATTAGCCTTACGTTTACATTTGGAAGAAAACCCTGTTACAGTAGTTTCTAATATTATGTTCAAAGACAAGATAGACCCCCACAAACTTCCCCAGCACGTATCTGTTATTATGGACGGTAATGGGCGATGGGCGAAACAAAAAGGCCTTTTAAGGGCTTTGGGACATAAAGAAGGTACAAAGGCTGTAAGAGATGTAGTAGAAGGTTCGGCAGAAATTGGAATAAAAAATCTTACCCTTTATGCTTTTTCTACCGAAAATTGGAACCGTCCAAAAAGAGAGGTAGACACTCTTATGCGCTTACTGGTAAATTCTCTTAAGAAAGAGATGAAAACCCTTACAGAAAATGATATTCGTTTAAACGCAATAGGAAACATTTCAAGTTTACCTTCTAAAGCGCAAAAAGAATTAAATGAGGTAATAGATAAAACCAGGAATAACAGCCGAATGACTCTTACGCTTGCTTTAAGCTATGGATCCCGCGAAGAAATTGTTAGTGCGGTTCGCAGCATAAGTGAAAAAGTAAAGAATGGGACAATTTCTCCTGAAGCGGTTGATGAATCGATTATTAATCAGCATCTTTACACACAAAATTTACCCGATGTAGATTTACTTGTTCGCACCAGCGGTGAACAAAGAATAAGTAATTTCTTGCTGTGGCAGATCGCCTATGCAGAACTTTACTTTACAAACATTTTATGGCCAGATTTTCGTCGAGAAGATTTGTTTGAAGCCATTTATAATTATCAAACCAGAGAAAGAAGATTTGGAAAAACCAGTGAACAGATTAGTTAGTACAAGAATGTCAATTAAAATATTAAGCCTCCTCGCATTTTTTTTCTTGTACACCCTTTCATTCCAGGCACAAGACCTACCCTTAGGACAAGGTACTAAATATACCATAGGAAAAATAGAAGTAACCGGTGCCAACAGTTACAATGAACAAACAGTAATAGCTTATACCGGATTAAAAACTGGTGAAGAAATATTTATACCGGGAGAGCGGTTAAGTAAGGTCCTAAAAAAACTCTGGGACCTGGAGCTTTTTAGCGATATCAACTTTTATGTTACCAACATAGATGGAAATGTTGCAGATCTCGAACTTGAGATTGTTGAAGTACCTGCCCTGGCAGAAGTTCGTATTCAGGGGCTCAAGAAAAAATCGGTTAAGGAAGAACTTATTAAGGAAAACAAGTTAATTCCGGGAGCTAAGGTTACCGAAAATCTCATCACCACCACCAAAAATTTTATTGAAGATAAATATAAAAAAGATGGTTACTTCAATGCTAAAGTGGCGATAAACACCATTCCGGTAACAGATACCACCGGTGTTAATAAAGTAAATATGGTGGTCAATGTGGATCGTGGCGATAAAGTGAAAATTGCTGATATTAATTTTGAAGGAAATGAGAAGTTTAGTGATGCGAAACTAAAACGTGCACTGAAATCTACTAAAGAGAAAAATTTCTTCAGATTCTGGAAACGTTCCAAATACATTGCTGCAGATTATCAGGAGGATAAAACAAGGCTAATTAACAAGTACAAGGAGAGCGGATACCGTGATGCAAGGATTGTATCGGATACTTTGATTAGAAAAGGGCCTGAAACTGTTGCTTTAAATATTAAAGTAGAGGAAGGAAACCGCCACTACATTGGTAATATTGATTTTGTCGGGAATACGGTTTATACAGACGAACAATTAAAACGAGCTCTTGGAATTAACAAAGGAGATGTTTATAACGGCGTGTTGCTTAAAAAGCGAATTGCTGATAATTCGAAACCCGATGCAGCGGACATTTCTAATCTTTATAAAAACAATGGTTACCTGTTTTCACAGATCAATCCTGTAGAAACCAGAGTGTACAATGACACTATAGATTTTGAGATCAGGATCATTGAAGGTAAGGAAGCTTATTTCAACGAAATCAGGGTTGTTGGTAACGATAAGACCAAGGACCACGTAATTTACAGGGAATTATACACCAAACCGGGCCAAAAGTACAGCCAGCAAAATGTTATTAGAACCATACGGGAACTTGGTCAATTAGGTTTCTTCGATGCAGAACAAATATCTCCAAACTTCCAGAATGTAAATCCCGACACAGGAACCCTGGACATGGAATATTCTGTAGTAGAAGCCGGTGCAAGTCAAATTGAACTGCAGGGTGGATACGGCGGTGGAGGGTTTATTGGTACCCTGGGATTATCTTTTAATAACTTCTCGCTTTCCGGCATTTTTGACAAGGAAGCATATAAACCATTGCCTATGGGAGACGGTCAAACCCTTTCCCTTAGAGCCCAGGCAAGTATTTTTTACCAAACCTACAGTTTATCATTTATTGAACCATGGCTGGGAGGAAAAAGACCTGTAAGCTTATCTACGTCCTTTTCTTATACAAGACAATTTTTGTTCGATCCCCGTACAAGGAGAGCAGACAGAACCAGAAGTTTTGATATTCTTGGAGCCAACATAGGTTTAGCTAAACGTTTGAGATGGCCAGATGATTTCTTTACACTTTCCCAGGCAGTAGGTTTCCAGCGATATGACCTTAATAACTATAATACGGGGTTATTTACCTTTGGTAATGGATTTTCTAATAATTTGACCTATACTATTGGAATTAGCCGCCAGAGTTTGGCTATTAACCCGATCTTCCCCACAAGAGGATCAGACTTTAGTATAACTGCTAAATTTACTCCACCCTATTCTTTATGGAATGGAGTGGATTATGCTAATCTGGCTGAGCAAAGAGAATTTCAGCTGGAAGATGAGAATGGAAACTTAATTAATCCTGATGGCACAAGATTACGTCCCGGAGATTCTCCTGTAGGGGATCCCTCCAAAGTAGATCAGGAAAAGTTCAAGTGGCTTGAGTTTTATAAAGTAAAGTTCAAAGGATCCTGGTTTACTACCCTTCACAATTTTGGAGGAAATAGCAATCTCGTATTGAGAACTCATGCTGAATATGGTTTTCTCGGAGCTTACAACAATGACCGTGGGATTCCTCCTTTTGAAAGATTCTATTTAGGAGGAGATGGAATGGGTGCCTTTAGTCTTGACGGCCGAGAAGTTGTTTCCTTAAGAGGTTATCCCAACCAATCTGTAGTACCGTTAGACAGATCCAGTATAAGCCGGGCGACTAATGAAGACGGCGCTGTTATTTACAACAAATATTCATTGGAATTACGTTTTCCTATTACGTTAAAACAAATGGCCTCCATTTATGCGTTGGCTTTCGTTGAAGGTGGAGCGTCTTATGATAACTTTAGGGATTTTAACCCCTTCCAATTGAACAGATCTGCTGGAGCAGGGCTTAGGGTATTTATGCCTCAGTTTGGATTATTGGGTATTGATTTTGGATATGGATTTGATCCAATTCCGGGAAGTACAGGCCCTAATGGATGGGAAACTCATTTTATTATTGGGCAGCAGTTTTAATTTGGCACGATTATTTCTAACATCAATCATATGAAACGCCGGTTCTTTATTCTTCTAGTTGTTTTGGCAGGATTTGTACCACAGGTACAGGCACAAAAGCCAAACAGGATTGCCTATATAGACATGGAGTTTATACTGGCTAATGTTCCCGAATATCAGCAGGCTTCGGCTCAACTGGATGCAAGGGTACAACAGTGGAAGACAGAACTGGAGAGAGACCTTAAAAAAGTTGAGGATATGAAAATATCCCTGGAACAGGAAAGGCCTTTATTGACCAAAGAATTGATTGAAGAAAGAGAAGCTAATATTAAATTTGAAGAGTCTAAAATTTCAGAATATCAGCAAAAGAGATTTGGCACGAACGGAGATTTCATCCTTCAGAAGAAGCAATTGATCCAGCCAATCCAGGACCAGGTCTTTAATGCGATCCAGGAAATTGGAGAACAAAGAAATTACGACTTTATCTTTGACAGAACGTCTAATGTTGGAATGGTGTTTTCCGCAGAAAGACATAATATTAGTGAGCAGGTACTAAGGGCAATTAACCGGGCTTCGAACAGGCAGCAATTGAATTCTAAAGATGAAATTGCCGATATGCTCGAAGAAGAAAACAGGACGGTTGAGGAAGATAAAATTATTGACGATAAAAAGAAAGCCGTAGAGGCGGTTAAGAATGAAAGAGAAGCTTTAATAGAGCAGCGAAAAATTGAAAGAGATTCTATTAGGGCTGCAAAACAAAAGGAATTTGAAGAGCGAAGAGCAAAAATTCTTGAAGAGAGAAAAAAGAAGAAAGATTCTATAGATAATGCCCGAAAAAATAAAAAAGACGACAATTTAAAATCAGGCACGAGTAACAATTAAAATAAACACTTTAACACTTAATACTTTTACAATGAAACAATTTAGAACATTTTTAATAGCATTCGCTTTAACAGTTGGGGTAACAGCCTTTACAAATGCACAATCCAAGGTTGCTCACGTTCCATCTCAGGAACTTGTAGAATCTATGCCTGCTTTTAAAGATGCTATGACTCAACTTGAAAAACTTCAAAAGACATATGACACCGAAATTCGTGATATGATGACTGAAGCTCAAAAGACAATGCAAAGATATCAAACTGAAGCCCCTACAAAGACAGAAGAGGAAAACGCTAAGAGAGCTACAGAAGTACAGGCTACACAAAGAAGAATCCAGGAGCATGGTCAAAATGCTCAACAGGACCTTCAAAAGAAAGAACTTGATCTTTTAAAGCCTATCTACGAAAAAGCAAGAGTAGCTATTCAAAAAGTTGCAAGAGCTAAAGGTTTTGATTACGTACTTGATTCTTCAACAGGATCGGGAGTAATTATGGCAGATGGTTATAACCTTCTACCAGATGTGAAGAAAGAACTTGGAATGTAATTTTTCCGAAATAATTATAATAAAACTGCGCTCCACTAGGGCGCAGTTTTTATTTTTGTACCTATGAACAAATCCGGCCCTATAGGTTTTTTTGATTCTGGCGTTGGCGGCACTTCCATCTGGAAAGAAGCCGTACAGCTTTTACCCAATGAGGATACGATTTACCTTGCCGATAGCCGGAATGCTCCTTATGGAGAGAAACCTGCAGAAGAAATCGTTGCGCTTAGCATAAAAAATTGCGAAAAGCTTCTTTCTATGGGCTGCAAGATAATTGTGGTGGCCTGTAATACCGCTACTACCAATGCCATTTCCCGGTTAAGAGAAAAGTATTATATTCCCATAATAGGCATTGAACCGGCAATAAAACCTGCAGCTTTAAAATCCAAAACCAAGTTCATAGGCATTCTTGCTACCAAAGGAACTCTTTCCAGCGCTTTATTTTCTAAGACTTCAGAATTGTATACGCAAAATATCACAGTGATAGAGGTTATAGGAGAAGGGCTGGTTGCAATTGTGGAACAGGGGGCACACGAATCTCCTGAAACTGAAACGTGGCTGAGAAATCTCCTGAAACCAATGCTTATGGCAGATATTGATTACCTGGTATTGGGCTGCAGTCACTTCCCTTATCTAATGCCGGTCCTTAAGAAGATCTTTCCATCTAAGGTAAGCATTATAGATTCCGGCGAAGCCGTAGCGAGACAAACAAAAAACGTTCTTGAGAGGAAAGGATTGATAAATCAAATTAATAGTAAAGGGCATCACCGGCTTTTTAGCAACAGTGATCCTGAAGTACTCGCAGCTTTAGTAGACTCAGAAAATGAAGGCTATGAAGTGTCTTACCTCGATTTTTGATTTACTGCAGGGCACCGGCAGTCATACCTTGCCCTGTTCTCCCCAAAGTTATATCCCAGCGTGATTTGGTGAAACCCGCTGTTGCTTAAAACTAAAGAATTCATTTGGTGGCTATAGGTATATGCGAATAAGAAACGCTTATATTCCATTCCCAGGAAAGGAGTTAGATACTGTAATTGTTGATTTTTAACTTCCTCCCCATCAGTGGTATATTCTGCACCCTCGAAACTTCTTCTATAAGATAGCCCACCAAACAGTAATCCTTCTTCTAAATTTCTATAGACTTTTCCGTTGAGATCAATAGACCTTTCAGCAGATTGTTCTCTCCACTGAAACAGAATGGAAGGCTCATAACTCCAGGGGCTGTTAGTCCTGGGATTAAACACGTATCCGGTAGAAAATAGATACTTTCTCTGGTTACTGGGAACAGCATCAGAATAAAAAAGATCCCGCTTTACAGGAAGTAGGTTCTTGGCTGTTAAATGCACGAAATAATCAAAATAATAATAGGAAGCACCCACATCAATATTTCCGTAGAAATCGGAAGCCCTATCGCCGTCTATGATAGGATCAAATTCTGTAAAGCCGCTTTGATCCAGGCTGTGCTGAATGATCCCGCCGCTAATTCCAAAGGAAAGCTGATTTAGATCCAGTTCACTACGGGAAAAAAGCAAATGATAGGCAAAGGTTGCATAAAGCCCTCGGGTGGAATAATTCCCATTTTGATCATTAAAAATGATACCTCCCAGCCCTATCTTCTCCCCTGTCCTGGCGTGGACACTTAAGGTTTGTAAGGCAGGCGCATCTTCCACATCAAACCACTGGGTTCTCGCGGTTAACCGTACCTTATTCATATTGGAAGCACCCGCCATGGAGGGGTGCAACAAGTAAAGATTATCTGTTAGATAATCAGAATAAGTCGGGATCACCTCCTGCGCCTTAACTTCAAATATGTAAAACAGCAAAAAAAGCCCTATAAGCTTATGTCGCATAGAGAATTATTTAAATTAATCCCGGTGGCTTATGGCATTTGTTAATCTACTGCCCTAATAAATAAAGTTTATAATAGATGCCCCAATATCAATTGTAAATATAGAAATTACGTACTTTCTTTTAGTAATTTCGTAAAAATTATTGCAGATGAACCCATATACGATCCAAATACAACCTACCACCAATCTTTCTATTGTAAAATTTGAAACCAATCAATTTCTTACAAGGCACGAAAGCTTTGAGTTTAAAAATATTGAAGAGGCCGCTAATTCACCATTGGCCCAGCAACTTTTCCATTTACCGTTTGTTAAAACGGTTTATATCGCCCAAAATTTCATTGCCATAGAAAAATATAATATTGTGGAATGGAAAGATGTACAGGAAGAGGTAGCAGAGCAGTTAAAAGACTATCTAAACTCAGGAGGAGTGATCCTAAAACAAAAGGAGGAGCAGCCGGCAAATAAAAAGGTCCCTGTGACTGTTTATGCTGAAAGTACTCCCAATCCTGCTGTAATGAAGTTTGTCGCAAACAAGAAACTGGTAATTAACAGTGTGGAGTTTAAGAATATAGACGCTACAGGAAATGCACCGCTGGCTAGGCAGTTATTTCACTTTCCTTTTGTAAAGGAAATATTCATAGATGAAAATTACATTTCAGTTCAAAAATATGATATAGCCGAATGGGAAGAAGTTACCTTAGAGCTTAGGGAATTTATTCGGAATTATATTCAGGAAGGCCACCAAGTGATGACTGAAGAAGCGAAGGCTAATAAAGCTGAAGGAGAGGATAAAGAAGAAGTTAAAAAACAGGAACCCCGTAATCTTGATGGCGTATCGCAAAAAGTTGTGGATATCCTGGATGAGTATATAAAACCGGCTGTAGCTACAGATGGTGGAAACATTGTTTTTGATTCTTATAATCCCGAGACAAAAACTGTAAAAGTTGTGCTACAGGGAGCTTGTAGTGGCTGCCCCTCCTCTACTGCCACGTTGAAAAACGGAATTGAAACTATGATGCGTGATATGCTACAGGGAGAAGTAGAATATGTTGAAGCTGTAAATGGATAACAAACTATTTTACATATACCAGAAGACCGGCACTTGCGCCGGTCTTTTTTTTGCAGCTAATTTTTAAAAAATTAAATACCGGAAAATTATCGCTATTTTTAATTTTCTTGCCCTATAGAGAACATAACTTACACCGGTTTAAAAAATAAGAGTATAAAAGATATAAATGTACCGTGACATTTATTTGTGATAAATTGAAACAAAATGCACCAGTGCATTTATAAATATGTTGTATGCAAAAAAATAAATGGATTGGGAGTGGGTGTAATGGTTAAATGCCATTGCTTTACTTTCCCAAAAATAGTCTAAACTAGCTTAATGAATAAAAAATTACCGGTTCTCCTCACATTAATTTCGTTTACTATTACTGGCATTCTAAAGAGGTTGAGTATTTTTTACCTTACTAAGTCTGGAATTTTCGTACTCCTTTTCATCTGTTTTGGCAATAACAACATACAAGCACAAGATTCTAATAAAGAATTTGCGCTACTTAACGTTGGGGTAAGTTCTCTTATAGGAGGTGTCGGTGCAGTAATAAATAAAGAACCCAATCAAAAATTTGGAAAGGTACTTTTAAAGGGGTTGGCTCAGGGAGCTTTGGGTGGTTATGTAGTATTTGAAAGCAAGCGGATGTTAAGGCCATTTGCCCAAACAGAAAATTACACCTATATATGGTCTTCTAAGATAGTAAATGCGGCAGGTAATTCCATCATTGAAAATGCGGCCAGCAACCGGAATTTCTGGGAACAATGGCATATAAATTTCGGTTTTAACAGGTTTGACGTTTATACTAAAGATGGTTTTAAATTGCAGTATCGCATTATGCCTTTTATGTTAGGTCAAACCGTAGGAAGTCTTTTTAATTATAAATTTGATGCTTTAGAGAGTCTAAAATTGGGAACCATTGTCGTTAAGGGTGATGTTTTAGAAGCCGATGGAAGGACAAACATTAATGCTGGTGCAGCCGGAAATATAATTTACATAAAACCCTCTACCAGCTTAGGATCTAGATCCCATGAATTAGTACATACCTATCAATATGAACAATTTTCAGGAGTAAATATGTATTTAAACAAGCCTTTAAAGGGTTTAGAGGAAAATTCAGGCATTCTAAGGTGGTATAACAAGTATTTCTATACCGATTGGAATATATTGGTATTGACCAGCCTCTATTCTATAAATCCTGAATTTGAAGAAAACGTTTTTGAAAGGGAGGCTGAATTTTTTGAGAATTATATCTGTATATCTTGTTGGAGACGCAAACTGAGGAAATT
>CAZXEY010000025.1:0-12431 GCA_964639695.1 uncultured Antarcticibacterium sp.
AGGAAATAAAGGCTATTCGTGCCGGGGTAATGGAAAAATTTGGGAATAATTTAGGTTAATGGAGAATAAAGATAATTACGGCAGCAGGCCACCCGCAGATGATTATGATCTGGAATTCCATACCAGTGGTAAAGGAATTTTAACCAATATCAAATCATTTGTTACTGAACTTCTAAATATAAAACACGATACCGACAGAGAAACAACGGTTGAGGCTATAAAAAAAGATATATCATTTAAAGGGCATAATGCCTGGATCCTTGTTTTTTCGATTTTTGTAGCTTCCATAGGATTAAATGTTAGCAGCACGGCAGTTGTCATAGGAGCCATGTTAATTTCACCTCTTATGGGTCCTATTGTAGGAGTTGGATTATCTGTAGCTATTAATGATGTTGACACTTTAAGAAAATCCTTTATTAACCTGGGATTGATGGTAGGATTAAGCGTTTTGACAGCTACCATTTATTTTTTCATTTCTCCCGTCAAAGAAGAAACTCCAGAGCTTTTAGCCAGAACTTATCCTACTCTTTTAGATGTTTTGGTTGCCATTTTTGGAGGCTTGGCTTTAATCGTGGCTAAAACAAAAAAAGGTACTATAGCAAGCGTCATTTTTGGTGTTGCTATTGCAACTGCCCTTATGCCACCTTTATGTACTGTAGGGTATGGATTGGCAATTGGCAATCTGGCATATGCAGGTGGTGCTTTATATCTTTTTTCCATCAATGCAGTTTTTATCGCGCTTTCAACTTTTTTAGTTTCAAAATTCCTGGATTTTCCTTTGGTCAAATATGCCAACAGCAAAAGGAGGAGAAGGATTGCCCAAATAGCATCTGTAGTGGCCATCATAGTTATGGTACCATCAATATTTCTTTTTTATAATCTTCTTCAAAAGCAACTTTTTGAAACTAAAGCTAATGACTTCCTTACGCATGCGGTTCAGTTTAACGGAGCTGAGAAATTAAGATCTACCATTAATTATGACGATAGGGAGATTGAAGTGTATATGATAGGTGAAACTATTCCCGAAGGGACTATTGAAACGTGGAGAACTCAAATGGGAGATGTGGAAGCATTGAAAGAAGCAAGGCTGGTAATAAGACAGGGGCCTTCGCAAACAGGGGATATGGCAGCCATTTCATCCCAGGTGAGAAGTGGAATCCTCGAAGATCTTTATGTTCGTAATCAGGCGGTAATTGAAGACAAAGATGCCAGGATTGCCCTTCTTGAAAATGAGTTATTAAAATTCCGGCAAAGCAACTTTTCTTTTGTGGATCTTAGTAAGGAAGTAAAAGTGAACTATGAAAATGTGGAGAGTTTAAGCTTTGCGAACAGGCTGGTAACCAATTTTTCCAAAGTGGATACTATACCTACCTTCACGGTAAACTGGAAGCAAAATATTTCGACAGGTAATAAACGAAGGGAAATTAAAAAATTACAGAAGTGGTTAACCCTGCGTTTGGAGGTTGATACCTTAGCGGTTATATCTGAAAATTAATTATAATCCCTGTTGCTGGGCTTCCCTTACTTTTTTAAACAGGTCCGAGGAATATACAAAATCTGTTACCGTTTCATTATCAGTTTTAAAGATCTGGGTTTTATCCCCTTTCCATTGTAGTTTCCCATCTTTTAAAAAAGCAATATTTTCACCAATTTCCAGAACTGAATTCATATCATGAGTAATAATAACTGTGGTGATATCATATTCTACGGTAAGTTCCTGGATCAGGTTATCTATAACGGTTGCTGTTTTAGGATCAAGGCCAGAATTTGGCTCATCACAAAAAAGGTATTTAGGTTTGTTTACAATTGCTCTGGCAATAGCAACTCTTTTTTGCATACCTCCACTTATTTCAGCAGGAAATTTTTTCCCTGCATCTTCCAGTTTTACCCTTTCTAAAACTTCATGAACCCTATTTAAAAGATCTTTCTTTTTTTTGTTGGTAAACATCCGCATTGGGAACATAACATTTTCTTCAACCGTCATTGAGTCAAAAAGAGCTCCTCCCTGAAATAGCATTCCCATTTCCTGGCGTAAGCTTCTTTTCTCTTCCTCTGTTAAAGAGCTATAAGTTTTTCCATCGTATTCAATAGTTCCTTTTTCGGGGACAAATAAACCAAGCATTGATTTTAAAAGAACACTTTTCCCTGAACCAGATTGACCAATTATTAGGTTTGTTTTTCCGGTTTCAAATACAAAACTAATTCCTTTAAGTATGTCTTCATCTCCAAAACTCTTATGTATGTTTTTAATCTCTATCATTAGCTAAGAAGTAATTGTGTTACAACATAATTTGTAATAATAATAACTACACTGGTCCATACAAATGAAGTTGTGCTGGCTTTACCTACTTCAAGCGATCCCCCTGTCATATAATATCCATGAAAAGAAGGAATGGTTGCAAGTATCATTGCAAACAAAAAAGTTTTAAAAAAAGCGTAAAATATTTGAAAACCCGAAAATTCTTCCTGCAGACCAGAAATGAAAGCATCAGATCCCACAAATCCTCCCAGAACTGCAGAGGCATATGCTCCCATTATTCCTAAAAACATAGATAAAGCTATTAGAAAAGGATAGGTTAACATGGCTATTATTTTTGGGAAAACCAGATAATTAAGGGAGTTAACACCCATAACTTCCAGTGCATCTATCTGTTCAGTTACTCTCATGGATCCTATACTGGAAGTAATAAAGGATCCAACTTTACCTGCCATAATTATCGATATAAAAGTGGGAGAAAACTCCAGGATAATTGATTGTTTTGCAGCATATGCAATTAAGGATTTTGGAATTAGAGGATTATTTAAATTTAAAGCGGTTTGAAGTGCTACAACTCCTCCAATAAAAAAAGATAAAAAGGCTACTATTCCTAATGATCCCAATATTAATTGATCAATTTCTTTAAAAATCAATTCTTTAAGAACCGGGCGTTTGGTCATTCTGCCAAACACTCCCTTTATCATTATAAAATAAAGACCAATCGAATGTATATAGCTCATTAAGCATTTTTTGTAAAGCTAAAATAGTAATTTTTAGCTGGAAAGTATTTAACGTAGAATTAAAGTTTAACCTTCCGGAATTTGTAAATTTGGATCCAAATCCAGATTCATGAATAAGTTTCTTGCTATTGCCTTTTTTATTGTCGCAAATTTTTCACTTTCAGCACAAAAAAGTGCTACCCCGTTACTTAATCCCGATAAGCCTAGATTGGTTGTAGGTGTAGTGGTTGATCAAATGCGTTACGATTACCTTAGCAGGTTTTGGGATAAATTTGGAGATGACGGATTTAGAAGATTGGTGACCCAGGGTTTTAATTTTAAAAATAACCATTTCAATTACATGCCTACTTACACGGGACCGGGTCATGCTTCAGTTTATACAGGAACCACCCCGCGAAATCACGGGATTATTGGGAATGACTGGTACAACAAATTTGAAGAGAAGGAAGTGTATTGTGCAGGCGATCCCGGTGTTCAACCTGTTGGTACATCTTCCTCTGCAGGACAAATGTCACCGCATAGAATGATATCTACGACAGTGGCAGATGAAAATAGACTATTTACACAGTTCAAGGGTAAGACTATTGGTATTGCCTTAAAAGATCGGGGTGCCGTTTTGCCAGCCGGTCATACCGCAAATGCTGCTTACTGGTTCCATGGATACAATGAAGGAAAGTGGATCACCAGTTCTTTTTATATGGAATCCCTTCCTGCCTGGGTCGAGAAATTCAATAGCTCTGGAAAAGCGGCATCTTATCTTAAAATTTGGAATACATTACAGGATATCTCAACCTATACTGAAAGTGGGCCAGATCAAACTACGTTTGAAGGCGGTTTTAGCGGGGTAACTACATTTCCATATAATTTAAAGGAGTTGGCTACTGCAGGAAGAGAATATGAGCTGGTTAAGATTACTCCATATGGTAATTCACTTACTACAGATTTTGCCATAGCAGCCTTGGAAGGTGAAAAACTTGGGCAGGATGAATTTACAGACTTTCTGACGGTTAGCTATTCCAGTACAGATTATGTAGGTCATAATTTTGGTGTGAATTCGAAGGAAGTGCAGGACACCTATCTGCGTTTGGACCAGGACCTCGCACGATTAATGAAAGACCTTGATCAAAAGGTGGGAAAAGGGAACTATACCTTGTTTTTAACTTCAGATCACGGTGGAGTAGATGTGCCTTCTTATCTTACTTCAGTTAAAATTCCTGCGGGATATTTTGAAACGGTAAAGTTTGAAGCCGATTTAAATAGCTTTCTAAAGGAAAAATTTCAGAAGGATAATTTAATTGAGAATATTTCGAACATGCAGATTTTTTTCAATTATGATTCTTTGCTGGAAAATGATATTGAGCCGGAGTATCTGGAGCAAGTAATCTCTCATTATCTTTTGCAGTATCCACAAATTAATAATGTATTTACAAGGACCCAGCTGCAAAGTGGATCCTTCTCAACAGGGATTTCAGAGTTGGTTCAAAATGGATTTAATCAAAAGAGGAGTGGGGATGTAATTGCGGTTCTAAAACCTGCTATTATAAGTTATTCAAAAACGGGTTCTACTCATGGGAGCGGCTTCTCCTATGATACGCATGCACCTCTTATTTTCTTCGGAAAAGGTATAACGGCAGGAAGCACCACCAGTTATTCTGAAATTGTTGATATAGCTCCTACAATTTCAGCTTTATTAGGAATCTCTTTTCCTAACAGTGCTACAGGAAGGCCATTATTTGAGATGCTGGATAAAAATTAAAAAAGTTTTTTCCGCATTTTATTCCAACGAAGGTTACGAATAAATTTACCTTCTTTTTCTGAAACCAGGAAAGGCTTCTTTTCTTTTTTGGCTTTAAGATATCCGTTGAGGTAGTCAAGAAATAGCCGGGCATCTTTTTTTAGAAACGCAAGTTTTATTGAGGCTATTGCTGTTATAGGAAATCCATACCTTAAGCTGTAGAAGGATTCTCCCTGCTTGTATTTTGACAATTTATTATAAATAAGTCCTGTAGGCTTTAAATGTTTTACCAGTAAACCTGGGTCTGTTTTAATTTTCCAACCGTGATATTGCGCGAGCAATTCATCAACAGTATCCCAGCCCATGGCTCTTTTAAGTTTACCAATTTGAAGAAAACATTCTTTTCTATAGGCTTTCAAAGCCCCGCGCAAATGATCTTTAGAAGTTAAATTTTCAGGTTGCCATTCCTCATTTTTCTTGAGGGTACAAAACCCACCCGCCATTCCGGTTTTTGGATCGGCAATAAAAAGTTGACCAATTTTTTCTAAATAATTATTTGGGAATATGAGATCGGCATCAAATTTACAGATCACGTCATACTCCTCGTCCAGGCTTTCATATCCTTTATAGAAGGCATTGATAACTTTGCTCCCGGGCATATGCTCTTCTGAAGAATTGTTGTGAATCAAAGAAATTAATGGATTCTTTTTAATGAAATTACATACAATAGATGCGGTACTATCTGATGAATTATCGTCCACAATTACAATTTTTTTTGCAGGAAGGGTTTGAGCGTTTAAAGACTCCAACGTTTTGCCAATAAAATCAGCTTCATTATGGGCGGGAATAACAATATAAATCCTCAAGATATTAAAGGTAGAAGTTTATTTTGGTACTAAAATAAGTCTTTTTAAAGATTTTCTCGATGAGAAAATTTTGCTGTTATGATTATAAATTTGGTAACAAAATGTTCAATTCCTTTACTAACTGTTTATTAAATCATCAAAAATTATCATCAATCAATCTCTTACTATCATGACAAAAGAATTAAGGTTTTCCCTTACAATCATTTTTGCTGCAATCGCGGCCTTATCTTTAAGGATACCTCTTGAGAAAAGTCTGTTTGACTTATTTAATGAGCCGTTTTTAAGTAAGTCTATAGCAGCTACTTCTATTAGGATAATTTTAAGTATTGCTTTATTTATTATCGTTTATAAAAAAGGATTTCTTCCATTTAACGGCCTGTATAAAAAGTTTTCTTTTTCTAATCCTGCCTTTGTACTTTTTACAGTTATTGTTATTCTTTTTCTTTCCTATTCCAGTTATGAAGTCTACTTGGATGCAAAACCTGAATACCTTCTTATCTTTGCAATTGATCAGGCTTTTGTAGGCATTTTTGAGGAGTTTCTTTTTCGCGGGATAATTTTCCCGTTATTAATTATCCACTTTATCCAAAACAACCGGCCGGTATTAAATGCAGCGTTCCTTTCTTCTATTCTTTTTGGACTTGTGCATTTTATAGGTTTGATCAGGGATCCTTACAACTATTGGGAAGTAACAAATACAGTAATCTTTGCTACAGGAATAGGTTTTTTTTTAGCAATGCTATTTTTAAGAACCCGGAATATTCTTGTTCCTGTTTTTATTCATTTTCTGATAGATTTTACTAACGCAGCCTTTGATTTGCAGGAAAATACCGGACTTGAAGTAGAGACAGTTCCCACTTTAACAAACAGTTTTCTCACCCTGTTTGTAGTTACGCTTTTAAGTCTGTTTTTAATAGGAACCGGATTATTTCTATATAAGGGTGTAAAAGAGGAGGAATGGATACGAAAGGTAACTTCAATTAAAATTTAAGCATTTAATATTAGGAAAAACCTTCTGCACGTCTTTCTTAATAGGAGGAAAGAACCGAAAGAATTAAGGGAATAAATTTTAATCGCTTTGAGTATTTCAGAATAAAGTAAAATTTGTATTAACGTTCAGCATAAACTGCGTAATATCGCGGAGTAAATTTTCGTAATAGTGGACGAACTCCTATTTTATTTACGGGATTGGTCCATTTAGAAGTTTCTTTTATCTTCCAACCGGACTTCTCCAACAGCCAATCAAATTGCCAGGATTCAAATTCATGATAATGACGATCCCAGGGATCTGTTTTACTTTGGTATGCACTGGAGAACCATAAATTTAAGGGAATGGTAGCTGCTAATTTTGAAGCCTGGATGTCCCTGAGAACATTCAAGGGAGCTAAAAGATGTTCGAAAATTTCGAAGGCCGTGACGAGATCATATTCAGCTTTTTTAACTGAAGAGGTGTCAAGATCCAAATCTTCTCCTAATGTATTGGAAACTCTGTAACCCTCATTTGCCATAATTTCAGAAAACGGATTTTTAACCCCAAGATCCAAGACAGATAACGGTGGTGGAGCAACGTCTTTTAAAAAGTCTATGGTTTTTTGATAGCGTTTTCCGGGATATGTATTCTCGTACATTTTTAATATTGATATACGATAGAGTTGATATTCATTCCCGCACCAACACTTGCCAGAATAATAACATCTCCCTTTTTAACTTCCTGATCTTTAATTTTACCACTTATTACCAGGTCAAGTAAAGTGGGAACCGTAGCTACGCTGCTATTGCCTAATTCGTGGATACTCATAGGCATTACATTGGCCGGTACAGGACGTTTATGAATTTTATAAAATCTTGCAATAATGGCATCATCCATTTTTTCATTAGCCTGATGAATAAAGATCTTCTTAACATCGTCTATAGATTTACCACTTTTTTCGAGGCAACTCTTCATGGCATTAGGAACATGAGTAAGGGCAAATTCATATATTTTGCGTCCGTTCATTTTGATGTAACGGGTTTCATCACCTTCATCCTCCCGGTTGGATTTTCCGAAGTAAATATGATGCGCATCCTGGTATGCGTGGGTTGCAGATTCGTGGGAAAGAATTCCTCCCTCATCATTGGTTATTTCAATAACGGTTGCACCTGCGCCATCTGAGAAAATCATGGAATCACGGTCATACTTATCAATTACCCGGGATAATGCTTCAGCTCCTATCACAAGACATTGAGTCGCCATGCCGCAGCGCATAAATGCCTGTGCCTGGATTACGGCTTCAATCCACCCGGGACATCCAAAAAGGACATCGTAACCTACACATTTTGGATTTTTGATCCTTAGATTATGTTTTACGCGGGTTGCAATACTTGGAACAGCATCAGATTGGGTACTGCCATATTTTACATCTCCATAATTATGTGCTACAATAATATAATCCAGTGTTTCAGGATCTATGCCCGCAGCCTCAATTGCCTTTTGCCCGGCAACTGTGGCCATGTCCGATGTACTTAACTCCTGCTCGAGATAACGTCGTTCCTCAATACCTGTTATGGCTTTAAACTTTTCGATAGTAACTTCGTTGGTATGGGGGAAATTCGATCCATCATGATTCAGAAACTCCTGTTTTAAAAAGTCTGAATTCTTTCTTTTAAGGTAAGGAATGTAACTTCCTATTCCTGTTATTTTTATGCTCATATCACCGAAGTAATTTATGAATATTTTAACTAAAATAGTAAAAAGCTTATTAATTCCCTGCAGTAAAAATGATTTATTTATCTCATTTAGAGATATACAAAAATTTTAATTTACCTGCTGCGAATATTAAAATCCTAAGCTTTTAAATTGAGAATAAAGCAAAAAAATGGCATAAGAAACTTATGCCATTTCTGCTGTTTATTTATAATTACGCCTCCATATATTCCTCGATAGGATCACAGGTGCAAATTAAGTTACGATCCCCATAAGCGTCATCTACTCTTCTTACTGAAGGCCAGAATTTGTTTTCTGAGATATACTCCAGTGGAAAAGCGGCTTGTTCGCGGGTATAAGTGAAATCCCAGGTATCGCTGGTTAACATGGCCATAGTATGAGGCGCGTTTTTAAGAATATTTTGCTCATCATCATTTGAAGATTCGCTTATTTCTTTTCTAATTGAAATTAAAGCATCACAAAAACGATCCAGTTCAGCTTTACTTTCACTTTCTGTAGGTTCTATCATTAAAGTTCCTGCGACAGGGAAAGATACTGTTGGCGCGTGGAAACCATAATCCATCAGGCGTTTTGCAATATCAACCACTTCAATCCCATTATTTTTAAAAGGACGGCAATCCAGGATCATCTCGTGTGCAGCTCTTCCTCTCTCACCGGAGTATAGTGTTTGATAATGATCTTTAAGCCTTGCTTTAATATAGTTTGCATTAAGAATAGCATATTCTGTTGCCTTTTGTAATCCTTTGCTTCCCAACATTTTAATGTAACCATACGAGATTAAACAAGCAAGGGCAGATCCCCAGGGAGCTGAGGATATAGCAGTAATTGCCTGTTCTCCACCGGTCTTTATAACAGGATTTCCAGGAAGAAAAGGTAATAATTGTTTGGCAACGCAAATTGGCCCTACACCCGGCCCACCGCCTCCATGTGGAATAGCGAACGTTTTGTGAAGGTTAAGATGGCAAACATCTGCTCCAATTGCACCGGGATTTGTTAAACCTACCTGTGCATTCATATTGGCACCATCCATATAAACCTGACCTCCGTTATCGTGAATTAACTGGGTAATTTCACGAATGGCAGATTCAAAAACACCGTGGGTAGAAGGGTAAGTTACCATTAATGCGGCAAGATTGTTCTTGTGCTTTAGGGCTTTTTCCCTTAGATCATCAATATCAATATTTCCTTCTTTAGTAGCTTTTGTAACTACAACCTTCATACCTGCCATAACAGCAGAAGCAGGATTGGTTCCATGAGCAGAAGAAGGAATAAGACAAATATTTCTATGTGCCTCTCCTCTTGATTCGTGATAAGCCCGAATAACCATTAAACCGGCATACTCTCCTTGGGCACCGGAATTTGGCTGCAATGATGTTCCTGAAAATCCCGTTATTTCGGTAAGCTGATCTTCCAGTCTCTTTAGAACAATTTGATACCCTTCAGCCTGTTCTACAGGCACAAAAGGATGTATATTTCCCCACTGAGGATTACTTAGCGGCAACATTTCTGAAGCTGCATTAAGTTTCATCGTACATGATCCTAACGGGATCATTGAGTGAGTTAAGGAAAGATCTTTGCGCTCCAATTTTTTAATGTAGCGCATCAATTCTGTTTCAGAATGATAAGAGTTAAATACCTCATTAGTAAGATATTCCTTCTTTCTTACAATTGCTCCGTCTATTGTTGTCCCTTCTTCAAGTTTTTCAATAGGAGCAGTTTCTTTGCCAGATACTTCAGAGAAAACAGAAACTATTCGATTAAGATCTTCAATGTTTGTAGTTTCATTTAAAGCAATAACAACCGTTTCTGCATCAGGATAATAAAAATTAATTTTTTTGCCTTCAGCTTTGGCTTTTACTGAAGAAGAATCAGCTTTAACCTGAATAGTATCAAAGTAAGAATCATTAAGTTGTTCAAAACCTAATTCTTTAAGCTTTGCCGCAAGGGTGAAAGCAGAAGAGTGAACAGTATCTGCAATGTATTTTAACCCCTTGGGTCCATGATAAACCGCGTACATTCCTGCCATAACAGCAAGTAAAACCTGGGCAGTACAAATATTTGAAGTAGCTTTATCTCTTTTTATATGCTGTTCACGAGTTTGAAGCGCCATACGTAAAGCCCTGTTGCCATTCATATCCTTGGTTACTCCAATGATCCTTCCCGGAATGCTTCTTTTATACTCATCTTTGGTAGCGAAATAAGCTGCGTGCGGGCCTCCATAACCTAATGGAATTCCAAAACGCTGAGTAGTCCCAACAACAACATCTACTCCCAGTTCACCAGGCGCCTGTAACTTTACAAGGCTTAATATATCTGCAGCAACAACTATTTTAATATCAGATTTCCTGCAATTTTCTACAAACTTATGGTAGCTATAAACACGTCCCGATTTACCCGGATACTGAAGAATTGCACCAAAATATTCTTTGGAAAAATCAAACTCATTATGATCGCCAATTACAAGTTCGATGTCCAGAGGAATCGCTCTTGTTTGAAGTAAAGAAATTGTTTGTGGTAAGACTTCTTCAGATACAAAAAACTTCACAACATTGTTACTTCTTTGTTCTTTTTCTCTAACCGCAAATAGAAGAGCCATAGCTTCTGCAGCTGCAGTAGACTCGTCCAGCAATGAAGCATTGGCAAGTTCCATGCCGGTAAGGTCACTTACCATAGTTTGGAAATTCAATAAGGCTTCTAATCTTCCCTGGGCAATTTCAGCCTGGTAAGGAGTGTAAGCTGTATACCATCCCGGATTTTCAAGAATATTTCTTTGAATAACAGCAGGCAGGATTGCCTGGTGATATCCTAAACCTATATAACTTTTAAATACCTTATTTTTCGCTGCCAATTCACCAATATGTTCGGCATACTCATTTTCACTTAGAGCAGGAGCAAGATTTAAAGGTGCTTTTAAACGTATGTCGTCGGGAAGTGTTTCATAAATTAACTGTTCTAAATTAGGAACTCCTACAGTAGAAAGCATTTCCTGAAGTTCGCTTTCGTCGGGCCCTATATGCCTTAGAGCAAAAGAATCTGTTCTCATTAAAATATAGTTGTGTTTTGTGCTGCAAAATTACGTATTTTAAACGTAAAAATTTAGTAATAAAGATTCTACAGTTGTTAAGATTTTAGACTCGGGGAGAAGTAAGGTTTTAAGGGGATGCAGGCGATAAAAAGCTTATTTGATTTTTATATAAACAGCAGTATTCACGTATCTCTTGCAGTAGTTTCTTTTGCAATTATATCCTCGATTTATTTAAATACCTCTCCGGATACTGTTTTCTTCTTTTATCTTTTTTTTGCTTCAATAACAGGATATAATTTTGTTAAATATGCAGGAATAGCAAAACTTCACCATTCCAGTTTAGCAAAGAATTTAAAGATCATCCAGATCTTTTCCCTTTTTGCATTCATTGGTCTTATTTTTACCGCCTTTCAACAAAGTATTGAGGTTTTAGGGGTATGTGCTATACTAGGATTAATAACAATTCTTTATACGATCCCGGTCTTTTCAGAAAACACCAATTTGCGTGGTTTAACGGGAGTTAAGATTTTTATCATAGCTTTTGTTTGGGCAGGATCCACAGTAATTCTTCCGGTAATAAATTTCCTGGAGCTGCTGCAATGGAATGTAATACTGCATTTTCTTCAAATTTTTTGCATGTTGTTCGTTCTCATTCTTCCATTCGAGATTCGGGATTTAAAATACGACATGGTACAGCTGGGAACAATTCCGCAGCAATTTGGAGTTCGCCGCACAAAACTTATAGGAGTTGGAGTATTAATTATAATAGTGATAATGGAGCTTCTTAAAAAGAATATTACAGCAGTTAACTCTTTGAGTTTATATATTACCTGTGTAGTAACTATTTTTGCATTAAAATTTACAACAATTCGGCAACCACAATATTATTCTTCATTTTGGATTGAGGCTATTCCAATTTTTTGGCTGGGAGTATTATTGAGCCTTAAATTTCTATTTGGATAATTCGCTATCGATTTTTTCCTTCCAGTCCTTTTTCTCTTTTTCAGTGCAGGATTTTAAATTGGCTTTTTTCACTAACGCGCTTAGTTTCCGGTTTTTATCAGTATATTCTTTACAGGATTTACAGTAAAGAATATGCAGATG
>CAZXEY010000025.1:12441-27770 GCA_964639695.1 uncultured Antarcticibacterium sp.
TTTTTCGAAAAAAGAAGCTTCATTGTACTGAGCTTTATCACAGCATTGATTAGCCTCGGTACATTCCATAAAAACTTTGAATTTACTCATCTTAAAACCAGTTTTTTTCCAAACATTCTGCCAGTGTAACCCTGGCTCTATGTATTATAACCCAAAGATTAGACGGGGTTATATTAAACTCATTACAAATAACTTCGGTATCAAATCCATCTATGGTTTTCATTTTAAAGATTTGAGCCTGCTTTTCATTTAATTTTTCCATACACCCCAGGATTGCAAATCCCAGTTCCTCATTTTCCATAAGATCTTCAGCAGTCATGTCCAGTTTATCTGGTGCCTGTTCTTCCAGCCATTCTCCCTCATTAGAATCGTCATTATAAGAAATTCTCACTTCTGCACGTCCTTTATGGGAATTGATCTTGCGATAATGATCAATGATCTTTCTTTTCAAAATTGAAATTAACCAGGTTCTTTCACTTGCTTCCCCCTTAAAATTTTTCATTGAGTGAAGGCCGGCTAGAAAAGTTTCTGATATCAGGTCATTGGCTAAATCTCTATCGTTCACCCTAACTATGGTATAGTTAAAAAGGTAATCGGAGTATTTATCTACCCATTTATTGGGATCTAGCTGATTTTCAGACATTATTTTCTAAAATATATTTTAAAAGCAAAAGCTGTTACTAACATACTAAAAAAAGAAAGAACCTAATTTCATTGCTATTCTTTTTTAATTCAATAATCCTGCTCTTTTTAAAAGTGCCTCAGGTTGAGGTTCTTTTCCTCTAAATCTTTTGTAAAGAATCATAGGATGTTCTGTTCCCCCCCGGGATAAAATATTTTCCTTGAATTTCATAGCTACCTCTCTGCTGAAAATTCCCTGCTGTTGAAAATATTCAAAAGCATCGGCATCGAGGACTTCTGCCCATTTATAGGAGTAATATCCGGCTGAATATCCTCCCTGGAAAATATGAGAAAAGGATGTGCTCATGCAATTTTCGGGTACATCGGGAAATAATTTTGTTTCTTCAAAAGCTTTATCTTCATGTGCTTTAACATCTATTATTCCTGAAGGGTCTCCATTGTGCCAACTCAGGTCCAGCATGCCAAAACTCAACTGTCTCAATGTGGCCATCCCCTCATGAAAATTGGAAGCCTTTTTAATTCTTTCAATTAGATCCTGAGGAATTACTTCGCCGGTTTCATAGTGCTTGGCAAATAGCTGAAGCGCTTCAGGTTCATAGCACCAGTTTTCGAGCACCTGGCTGGGAAGTTCAACAAAATCCCAATATACACTGGTACCCGATAGGCTTGGGTAAGTAGTATTGGCCATCATTCCATGTAAGGCATGTCCAAACTCATGGAATAAAGTTGTCACTTCATTAAAAGTCAATAAAGAAGGAGAATTTTTTGTGGGTTTTGTAAAATTACAAACAATAGAAATGTGGGGCCTGTCATTTTTGCCATTTAGAATTTCCTGAGATTTGTAAACAGTCATCCATGCTCCATCCCGCTTTCCCGGTCTTGGATGAAAATCGGCATAAAACAAAGCCACCTCTTTTCCTGCCTCATCTGTCACTTTATAGGTTTTTACATCCTTATGATATTTATCAATAGTATGAATCTCAGTAAATTTTAGATCATATAGTTTTTCTGAAATAGTAAATACACCATCAACAACATTTTCCAGTTTAAAATAAGGCTTTAATTTTTCATCATCAAGATCAAAAAGATTTTGCTTTAGTTTCTCGCCATAAAAAGCTGCATCCCATTTTTCCAGCCTATCGATTCCATCTAAACTTTTAGCAAAATTTTCAAGTTCAGCAAATTCCCGTTCGGCTGCCGGTTTGGCTTTAGACAAAAGATCATTTAAAAAATCCTCTACTTTTTCGGGTGATTTTGCCATTCTTTCTTCAAGCACAAAAGATGCGTGGCTTTTAAATCCCAGTAAAACAGCTCTTTTATGCCTAAGCTTCGCAATTTCAAGGACATTATGCCGATTATCTAGTTCATCATTATGAAACCCTTTTGAGCCAAAAGCAATGGCAAGTTTTTTTCTTAGTTCACGATTTTCAGCATATTTCATAAAGGGGATGTAACTGGGATAATCTAATGAAAAGATCCAGCCATCCTGCCCTTTTTCTTTTGCAACTTCCTGTGCTTCACTTTTTACGGTTTCCGGTAAACCTTTTAAATCTTCTTCATTTAATATATGAAGTTCAAAACGATTAGTTTCTGCCAATACGTTTTCTCCAAATTTCAGGCTTAAAGAAGACAACTTTTTATCTATTTCCCGGAGTTGCTGTTTTTTTTCTTCAGAAAGATTTGCCCCGTTTCTTATAAAAGCTTTGTGTTTTTTATTCAAAAGAGTTTCCTGCTCAGGGGTGAGATCTAAGGTGTCTTTTTGCTCATATACTTTTTGAATTCTTTCAAAAAGCTCTTTATTTAAAATAATATCATTTTTATATTCTGAAAGTAGGGGAGAAACCTCCTGTGCAATTTTTTGAATTTCCTCATTTGTTTCTGCTGAATTCAGGTTAAAAAAGATGCTTGTGATCCTTCCTAGTTTTTTTCCTGAAAACTCCAGGGCTTCAATGGTGTTTTCAAATGTGGGTGCTGCTTGTTGTGCAGTAATATGGCCTATTTCTTCCTTAGCCAGTTCAATGGCTTTAAGTATAGCAGGTTTAAAATGCTCATTTTCGATTTTCGAAAAAGGTGCAGTTTCGAAAGGTTGTAATAATGGATTTGTATTCTTCATTTTCTGAAATTTTTTGTAGGAAATATTTCTCAAGCTGTCATTCATCGAATTTTTTCCAGAATTAAACTATAGTTTCTAAAAATTTTGTAATTTTAGATCTTCTAATCACTATCAGGTTTAACAATAAAGTAGTTACTTTAATGGTTTAGATTAATATTTAGAATGGTTAATAAATTAGATTTTAAGCAAAAGTACTACTAAAGCCACGCCTAGCGTGGCTTTTTATTTTCCAGTTGTTTAGCTCCTTCTATTACTTTTTCCTTTAAACCTTCTTTGTAGAGGAGTACCTTGTCCAAAATACATTTATCGGCAACCCCTATAATTTGAGCTGCGAGAATACCTGCATTTTTTGCTCCATTTAAAGCAACAGTGGCTACAGGAACTCCTCCGGGCATTTGCAAAATGGATAGAACTGAGTCCCAGCCGTCAATAGAATTACTGGACTTTACCGGAACCCCGATTACCGGTAGTGGTGAAAGTGATGCAATCATTCCGGGAAGATGGGCCGCCCCTCCTGCACCCGCTATAATTACTTTTATTCCTCTTGTATGGGCATTTTTGCCGTAGTCAAAAAGCTTCTCAGGAGTGCGATGAGCAGACACAATATCCAATTCTACCTCAATGTCAAAACCTTTTAAGATGTCAACAGCCTCCTGCATTACTGGAAGATCGCTGGTGCTTCCCATTATTACTGCCACTTTATTCATAGGATGAATTTAAGTTAAATGTCATTATTCGCTAATGACCTGAATTGAATTTTTTACTTCTTCGGCAATTTTTCTCGCTTCTGTAAGATCTTTATTGACTATGGTCACATGTCCCATTTTTCTATAAGGGCGGGTGATCTTTTTTCCATATATATGGGGAGTAACACCTGGTAATCCTAATATCTTTTCAATATTTTTATACACTACCGGCCCTTCAAAATTTTCCTGGCCTACAAGGTTGACCATAATGCCTCCAACTTTACTATCTGTATTTCCTAATGGAAGATCTAAAATAGCCCTTAAATGTTGTTCAAATTGGTTTGTATAACTGGATTCGATGCTATAGTGGCCACTATTATGAGGACGGGGAGCTACTTCATTAACTAATATTTCATCCTCCCTGGTCTGGAACATTTCTACGGCTAATAAACCTACATGCTCAAAAGCTTCAGATACTTTGGTAGCTAATTTTCGGGCTTTATCTGCTATTTTCTTATCTATTCTGGCAGGACAAATCACATATTCTACCTGGTTAGCGGTGGGGTGAAATTCCATTTCTACTACGGGATAGGTTTTAACCTCTCCCGAGGGGGAACGTGCGACTATTACTGCTAGCTCGTTCTTGAAATCTACCAATTCTTCGGCAATGCAAATTCCTTCGGGCAAATTTTCTAACTGTTCTTTAGCCTTCATTATTTCAACTCCCTTTCCATCGTATCCTCCTGTGGCGCTTTTCCAAACGAAAGGCAGGTTTACTTCCCCCGATGCAACACTTTTTAGTAAAGCTTCTTTAGAAGGGTATTCAGTAAAAGGGGAGGTAGGAATATTTTGAGAAAGATAAAATTTCTTTTGCACCGCCTTGTTCTGGATCTTTTCCAGTGTTTTTGATGAAGGATATACAGGTAGGCCTTCCTTTTCAAGCTGCTTTAGCGCTTCAATATTTACAGCCTCTATTTCCAGTGTTAAAAGATCTACTTTATGACCAAACTCCAGAATCGTATCATAAACCATCAGGTAGCCTTCTATAAAATTATTGGCGGCTAATTTCCCCGGAGTTTCTTTGCTTGGGTCAACTACAAATGTTTGAATGTCCAATTTTCGGGTTTCATATAACAACATTTTCCCCAATTGACCACCACCTAAAATACCCAATTTAAAATCTGACGAGAAATAGTTGATCATAGTATGAAGTAATTTTAGCAAAAATAATTTTTTAAGATGATTTGCCGAAGGATTCTCCTATAAATCGGATAAAAAGTTCTGGGGAAGAATAGTTTAGAATCCTTATCTTTGAACCTTTAAAAATTATCCTATTGATACAGTTACACGATCTTAAATTTGAGCCTTTTATTTCAACGGAAAAGATTGAAGATTCGATCCACTCAATGAGCGAGAAGATCAATGAGGAATATAAAAATGATGTACCTGTTTTTCTTGGAATTCTTAATGGAGCATTCATGGTAACTTCTGAATTAATGAAGAAGTACCGTGGAGATTGTGAGATTGCCTTTGTTAAGTTAGGGTCCTATGAAGGAACGGCAACTACCGGTATGGTTAATACCTTGCTTGGATTAAATTCTTCTTTAAAAGGAAGACGGGTAGTTGTCATTGAGGATATTGTAGATACAGGAAATACCCTTGCAGCTGTTAATGATATTTTGGAAAAGGAAGAAGTAGCAGATTATAAAATAGCGAGTCTTTTTTTTAAGCCCGAAGCTTATCAACAAAAATTTCCTATAGATTACATTGGTTTGGAAATTCCCAATGATTTTATTGTAGGATATGGTCTTGACTATGATGGGTTGGGGCGAAATCTAACTGAAGTATATAAACTTAAAAGATAATTATGACAAATTTGGTGTTATTTGGACCTCCGGGTGCCGGTAAAGGGACGCAGGCTTCTATATTAAAGGAGAAGTACCAGCTAATCCACATTTCTACCGGTGACGTTTTTCGTTATAATATTAAGAACGAAACCGAACTTGGGAGGAATGCCAAATCATATATGGATCAGGGTAAATTGGTACCAGATAATGTAACAATTAGTATGTTGGAGGCTGAAGTTGATAAAAATCCGGGATGTAAAGGCTTTATTTTCGATGGATTTCCCAGGACAGTAGCACAGGCTGAAGCATTGGCTGATTTAATGTCAGAAAAAGGAACAGAGATTTCTGCAATGATAGCTTTGGAAGTTGATGATGAAATTTTGGTACAACGATTACTTGAGCGGGGAAAAACTTCAGGAAGACCAGATGATGCAGATGAATCTATTATAAGAAAACGTATCCGTGTTTATTACGAAGAAACTGCCATTCTTAAGCAATACTATTTAAAAGAAGATAAGTATTATGGTGTTAATGGGGAGGGCTCGATAGGAGAAATTACAAAAAGAATAAGTGATATAGTAGATAAACTTGTCGCAATTAAATAATCTCTTTTAACTTCTACAAATAGTTTGGAGATTGGCAGCTATTGCCGAAATAGAATAAATAATGACTGAAGGAAATTTTGTTGATTATGTAAAAATTCATGTGTCTTCCGGAAAAGGAGGCCAGGGATCTGCACATTTACGCCGTGAAAAATATGTTGCTAAAGGTGGGCCAGATGGAGGAGATGGTGGCCGGGGAGGACATGTTATCCTTAAAGGTAATAAGAACTTGTGGACTCTTTTTCATTTAAAATTCAAGAGGCACATAAGGGCAGAGCATGGAGAACATGGGGGGAAGCAGACAAGTACGGGCGCCGATGGTGGCGATCAATATATTGAAGTTCCTTTGGGTACAGTAGTTCGGGATACAGAAACTCAACAAATCCTTCACGAAATTACAGAGGACGAACAGGAGATTATTATCGCAGAAGGAGGAAAAGGTGGGCTTGGAAACAGTCATTTTAAAACCTCTACAAACCAAACTCCGCGTTATGCCCAGCCGGGAATGGAAGGGGAGGAAAAGGATATAACACTGGAACTTAAAATTCTCGCAGATGTAGGTTTAGTGGGTTTTCCAAATGCAGGTAAATCGACCTTACTTTCTGTTATTACTGCAGCAAAACCTAAAATTGCCGATTACGAATTTACTACTCTTAAACCTAATTTAGGTATTGTTGAATACAGGGATTTTCAAACTTTTGTTGTCGCTGATATCCCCGGAATTATTGAAGGTGCTGCGGAAGGTAAAGGAATTGGACATCGGTTTTTAAGGCATATTGAAAGAAATTCAACTTTGCTGTTTTTAATTCCTGCCGATGCTCCCGATATTTCCAAACAATACGAGATCCTACTTGATGAATTAAGGCGGTATAATCCTGAAATGTTGGATAAGGACAGGCTTATAGCCATTTCTAAAAGCGATATGCTCGATGATGAATTGAAGGCAGAAATAAAAAATGAATTGGACAAAAACCTTAATGCTCCTTATCTTTTCATCTCTTCTGTGGCTCAACAAGGGTTGACGCAATTAAAGGACAGGCTTTGGGAAATGCTCAACAAGGAGCCAGTTTAAATATTGTTAATCGGCATAAGGAGGAAATGATTTTTACTTAACTTTAGTAAAAATCATTTTATGAAATTCTATAAATATTCCATTTTTTTACTTTTTATAACAGCTGCCTGTAATTCTCCCCGGGCAGTTTACGATTATGATGATACTGCGGAATTTAGCAGGATCACGACCTACAAAATTTATCCCGAATTGGTTTCCAATGTCAATCAGCTTGATGAACAAAGGCTGCTTAGAATTATTTCTGAAGAATTATCAGAAGAAGGTCTTACAACATCTGAAAACCCTGATATACTTGTAAATTTTTATGCGTCTGAATTTCAAACACCCAGCAGGAATACTTTGGGTGTTGGAGTAGGAGGAGGAGGCGGTAATGTTGGTGTGGGTGTCTCGGGTGGAATGCCTATTGGAGGACCTGATACTTACTTGAAGTTGACCATAGACTTTATAGATTCGCAAAAAGACTCTCTGCTATGGCAGGCAGTGGTGGAAGGTAAGGTTAATAAAAATGCCTCTCCCGAAAAAAGGGAAAGTCAGCTTCGAAAGATGGTAGAAGAAGCTTTAGAGGGCTATCCACCAAAACGTAAAAGATAATTGATTATTTCTTACAAGAATAACTGTTGTAAGTCTTTCCCTATAAGGAATATTTTGTTAGGTATGTCACGTTGGCCGGTGCAATCTTCCATGGACATACCCCGAGAAATTTTAGGCAATCGGTCAACTAATTTTTTTTACAGGAAGAAGGAATGGTTATTTTAAGAGTATAACTTGAAAATAATTCAAATAAAAAAGCTCCGGTTTCCCGGAGCTTTTTCTTTGGTTGGTTAGTTAGTAACTTAATACTAATTCATAATAGTGAACTCACTACGTCTGTTTCGTGCATACTCTGCAGCGGTACATCCGGTAGGATGAATACAGTCGTTTAATGGCATTGTTTCACCATATCCTTTAGAAGTCAATCTGCTTCTGTCAATTCCCTTGCTTACAAGGTATTCAAGAGTAGATGCAGCACGTTTCTGAGAAAGTTCCATATTGTACCTGTCAGAACCTCTGGCATCAGCGTGTGACCCAATTTCTATATTAAGGGTTGGATACTTATTCATGATGTCAATTACTTTTTGAAGAGTGACTTCAGCTTCAGGAAGAATGTTAAATTTATCGAAAGCAAAGTAAATGTTACCAACATCTCTTAGTTGCTGCCTTCCTGTTTCAGGATTTGTTTCACGATCGTCAATTTCTACAACTGGAGGAGTATAATCTTCTCTGGTATAGCTGTAAAGGTTGTCTGTGCCTCTTCTGTTTGAAGCAAACCATCCTTCTTCTTCACCTGTCCTTTTTGCAAAAGCAAAATCGTCAAAACCACTGTTAATTGTAGTTCCAAGATTTTGAGATTCAGAAAAATCACCTTCAGACCTGTAAATATCTAAATTTCCAAATCCCGGATGTCCATCTGAAGAAAAGTATAATACATTTTCTTCGCTAATGAAAGGGAA
This sequence comes from uncultured Antarcticibacterium sp., assembly GCA_964639695.1. GTDB lineage: Bacteria > Bacteroidota > Bacteroidia > Flavobacteriales > Flavobacteriaceae > Gillisia. Next base: position 20,894 of record CAZXEY010000025.1, read on the forward strand.
CTGATCTCTGTGAGCTGTGTTTACTCCAGGTCCTAAATTTCTAGGAGTTCCATAAGTTCCATCAGCATTAACATCTACAACGTAGATATCGAAAGAGCCGTTCGTAGAACCTGGCATATCACTTGCGAAATAAAGCTTGGTTCCATCTGCGCTTAGAGAAGGATGTTCTGTAGAATATTCCTCGCTTGCAAAAGGAAGTCTTTTCACATTTGTCCAGGTTCCATTCACATTTTGAGCGCTGTAAAGGCTAATATGTGCCACTCTTACATCATCCTCATCTTTTACTCTTTTCTCATTTGTTCGATCAAAAAACATCATCATTCCATCTTTGCTAAAAGTAGCAGAGCTTTCATGTCTATCTGTATTTATATCTCCTGGTAAAAGAACAACATTTGTTAATTCCTTATTAGCATTAACATCTGCAGTATAAAGATCAAGAGTAGGTTTTTTATTCCAAGGGTAAAGTGGCCTTTCCTGGTTTCTTGTTGATGCAAACACGACCTTGTCATTATTAAAAGCTATACCAAAATCAGCCGCAGCAGCATTATTCATTACCTGGCTTGTAGTATAAACATGAGTAACGGTTGTGTCCAGTTCTCTTCGGAATTGTTCAAAATCAAAATCTCTTCCATAGTATTCGCTAAAATATTCACTCGCTTCGTCTTGTTTGCCAGTGGCCATTAAGGCGTGAGCAAACCTAAACTTATAGATAGGTTCTGTATTAGCAGCGTGTCTTAGAAAAAGAGTTCTGTAGGTGTCAGCCGCATTTGCCATATTGTTTGTGAAAAAGTAAGAATCTCCAAGGTTCTCAAGAACATCCTGAGTTTTATTGGCTACCTTCTCATAAGCGTCTGCCGCGTCAACATAAGCTCTGTTAAGAAAAAGCTTATCTCCTTTTTTAATTTCCGAGCTCTGTGCGAACCCGGAAATAGTGATAAGGATAATTAAAATAGTACTATATAATTTTTTCATTTTGTCTCTGGTTTTAGAAGAATCTTGGTGATTTGTCATATCCTTTTGAGAATCCGAATAAATCTAGATCGAATAATACAAGGAATTCGTGAGAACCGTCATTGTAATTCCCCAGGTTGTTAGTGGTATAGTCATAAGCATACCCTATTCGCAATCCTGGTGTTACAGCAAAGTTTACCAAACCGGTAATGGTTTCATTAAAACGGTAACCTATACCTGCTTCAAACCTGTTGAACATTAAAACATTTGCATTAATGTCTACAGATAATGGTGCTCCTTCTACTCCTCTAACCATAAAGTGTGGTTTAAGTTTAAAATCTGTTCCCATATCGAAAACATAACCTCCTGTTGCGAAATAATGAATGTTTTCCTCACCTAATCCTCTTAGACCTCGCTCATTTTCTAAATGTTTTGCAGTAAAAAGGTTAGGGGCTGAAAGTCCTAGATAATACTTCTCTCCAAAGAAAAACGCTCCAACTCCAAAAACAGGGAATAGTTCGCTAATGTTTTGAAAAGCCGGGTCATTCAGTTCATTGGTTTCCAGGCGTGAAAGATCTCCATCGAAAGTAGTTAAACCCCCTTTTACACCAAAGGATAATTTATTGGTATCGTTAAGTGGAATAATATATGCGAAATCCACGGTTATGTTATTTTCTTTGATAACATCACCAATTTCGTCGTGTACAATGGACAAGCCTAATTCTACACGTTCGCTTACCGGCGTATGGGCGAAGAAACTGGCGGTGTTTGGAGCACCGTCAATTCCTACCCATTGAGTTCTATATATACCACCCAAATTTAGCATACCTGGATTATCGGTAGCATAAGCTGGGTTTAAAACACTCATATTATACATATACTGAGTGAATAGGGGGTCTTGTTGAGACATACCTTTTAAGGAAAAAAGGATAATGCCTGTAAAGATTAAAGATTTAATTATTGTGTTTTTCATTTCTTTATATGTTTATCCTTTTATTATCTACTTAAATATACTTTGCCCTGAACAGGGGTAGTTTGTCCGTCATTGTAATTTAAGATGTAGAAGTAAACACCTGCAGGTAGCACTCCGTCACCTAAAGTAGTAGATTGATTAGATATACCGTCCCAGTCTTCATTTCCTCTATATACTAAATCACCCCATCTGTTGTAGATCTCGATGTTATAGTTGGGGAAATCTCTTCTTATGTTTGGTATAACAAACTTATCGTTAATGTTGTCTCCGTTTGGAGAGAACCCTTCAGGAATTCCACAGAACCCTACCTTTGCTGTTACTGCAAGTCTTTCTGTGCTTTCACATCCTACAGCTGCATCTGTTGAAGTTGCATAATAAGTAGTTCCATTTACTAAAGCAGCAGATGTTGCTAAAGGAGTTCCGCCTGTTGGAGCAGAGTAGATGTTGATAGCAGAACCATTTAGATTATTTATTAAATCCTGAACAGTTGGACTGTCAGCTCTACAAAATTCGTCTCCTAACATTCTTAAGGTCGGAGCAACTGAATCATTTAAAGTAACAGTTACCATTGTTGATGGTCTTCCGCAAGCATTATCCCCTTCCTCAACAGCGTAGTAAACGTCTCCATCGGCAAGTGGTGTTGTAGAAGCTGCTACTATTGTTAGTTCTTCATCCTCGTACCAAACAACCGTATCACCGGTAGCAACAAGGTCTGCAACGGTAGGAGAGTCTCCAAGGCAGAAGGATTGCTCAGCATCGGCAACCGGAGCATCGGAAGATTCATTTACAGTAATAGTTATAGTTGCAGTATCTGAACCTATTGCACAGTTACTTTCGTTGACGGTGTAAGTAATTTCATATTCACCAGCACCGGCAACAGATGGATTGAAAATTCCATTTGCATATGGGGTACTAAATGTTCCAATTGTCACAGCGTCTGCTCCCAATAAAGAAATTAACTGGATATCCTCATTTTGCTCAATACAATATTCTACTTCCACATTTCCACCAGCATTAGCTGTTACAGGAGTGTTTACGGTTATAGTAAAAGTTGAAGTGAAATTAGCTGTAGAACAGTTCGTCTCATCTTCTTCTACTTGATAGGTAACAGTTGTAACTCCAGGAGTAGCTGTTGCCGGATTAAAGATTCCATTTGGATATCCAACGAACGTACCATTATCAGTTGCATTAGCACTTAGATAATCAAAAAGGTTAACAGCGGCTTCTGTGGAACAGAAGGATATTTCCCTATCGTTTCCGGCATTATTAACTGGAACCACAGTAATTGTTAGAACTGTTGAATCTGTACAATCCCCATCTCTTACAGTATAAGTAGTTGTAAAATTGCCAAAGTTACTCACTGTATTGTACTGTGTAACGATTTGGGAAATGGTTGGATTAAAAGCTCCGTCTCTTCTAACTCCCTGATCCAGTAAATTCAAATACAAAGTTCTTACGCCCGCATTGCTTAGGTCATTGACATCAGCTCTGCAAACGATTCTACTTTTATCTGCACCAGCACTTATTGTGCAAGTAGGGTCTGTTGGATCTGTGGTTTGCTGTACTGTTACAGTTACTGTAGCAGTATCCTGGCAACTTGCTGTTCCTACCGTATAGGTGAAAGTTCCTCCAGCATCTGTAGAAGGGTTAAAAGTTCCATTACCAGGACTCCAGTTACCCCCTTCATCAGGATTGCCTCCTAAATAATCGAAAAGATTAACTGGGGCGGCATCTTCATTTAATGTAACGCTTCCATTTTCTCCTGCGTTTGCATCTTCAACAATTCTCACAGTAAGTTGTACAGAATCTGAACACTCACCATTAGTTAATGTATAAGTAGAAACAAAATCACCTAAACCATCAGCATCACTTTGATACATCTGAGCTATTTGCGCTGCAGTTGGATTAAGAGTTCCGTTTGTTGGTACTCCAGGATTAAGTAAAGCTAAATAATACTTTCTAATTTCATCAACACTAGGGAAAACTGTCTGTACATCTGCAAGACAAACAACACCCATATTTGGATTCCCCGCATCTACAGGACAAGTTGGGTCTGTAGGATCTGTTGGATCAGTAGGATCTGTAGTTTCCTGTACTGTAACTGTTACGGTTGCACTATCCTGGCAACTTGCTGTTCCTACAGTATAAGTAAAGGTTCCTTCAGCATCTGTAGATGGATCAAAGGTTCCATTTCCAGGACTCCAGGTACCACCTTCATCAGGGGATCCTCCTAAGTAGTCGAAAAGGTTAACAGGAGCGTCGTCTTCATTTAAAGTAACACTTCCGTTTTCTCCTGCATTTGCGTTCTCAACAATTCTTACAGTAAGTTGAACAGAATCTGAACAATCACCATTTGTTAAAGTATATGTAGTAACAAAATCACCTAGACCATCAGCATCACTCTGATACATTTGAGCAATTTGAGCAGCATTTGGATTTAAAGTTCCGTTTGTTGGTACTCCCGGATCTAATAAAGATAAATAGTACTTTCTAATTTCATCAACACTCGGGAATGTTGCCTGTACGTCTGCATCACAAACTACACCCATATTTGGATTTCCTGCATCAACAGTACAAGTGGGGTCTGTTGGGTCTGTAGGATCTGTTGTTTCCTGAACGGTAACAACTACAATTGCAGTATCCTGGCAACTTGCTGTTCCTACTGTGTAAGTAAAAGTTCCTTCAGCATCTGTAGAAGGGTCAAAAGTTCCATTTCCAGGACTCCAGGTACCACCTTCATCAGGGGATCCTCCTAAGTAGTCGAAAAGGTTAACAGGAGCGTCGTTTTCATTTAAAGTAACACTTCCGTCTTCTCCTGCATTGGCATCTTCTACAATTCTAACTGTAAGCTCAACAGAATCTGTACAGCTTCCATTAGTAACGGTATAGGTGGTTACAAAATCACCCAGACCATCAGCATCATTTTGATATTGCTGTGCGATTTGCTCAGGAGTAGGATTTAAAGTTCCGTTTGTTGGCACTCCAGGATCTAATAAAGCTAAATAGTACTTTCTAATTTCATCAATGCTTGGAAAAGTAGCTTGGACATCTGCATCACAAACAATTCCTATGTTAGGGTTTCCTGCACTTGCATCTCCTTCAGTAACCACTATTGAAATATCTACTGAATCCTGGCATCCTGGTTCACCTACTGTATAGGTAGATTCAAAAGTACCAATTGGATTCTGCATCCATTGAGCATAAATAGCTTCTAAAGACTGATCAAAAGTCCCGGTAAAATCTGTAATCCCATTTTCAGCTAAAACTTGAGAAAAATAAGCCGCTGCACTGGAAGGGTTTGCTAAAAAGTCTTCTACCTGTCCAGAACATAAAGAAATATTGATTGAATCTACAGGTATAGCATCTGAATTTCCTACTGTAACAGTAAATTCTTCTGAAGCAGTTCCGGTTAAACAAGTTGTGGGATCTGATTCTGAAACTGTATAAACAATATTATAAACTCCAGCTTGAGAGATATCAAGTGTACTACCTGATATACTGCCATTTTCGGAGGTGAATGTTCCCCCCATAGTGTTACCTGAAAGATAAGTTGACAAATCAAGACCATCTTCAGAAACACAAACAGAATCATCTTCAATTGGTTGTATGGTTGCCTCCTCGGATGCAAGAATGCTAACCGATAATGCAATTGTAGAAGGACAATCGCCCACTGTTACGGTGTATGTTGTGTTAAAATCACCTAAACCATCAGCATCAGATTGATACATTTGAGCTATTTGCTCTGCAGTTGGATTTAAAGTTCCATTGGTTGGAACACCCGCTGGTAATAAGGCAAGATAGTAATTTCTTATAGCATCTATACTTGGAAAGGTTTCCTGAACGTCATTTTCACAAACAATACCTTGTTCGGGAGTGCCAAGATCTTCTGGGTCAAAAACATTAACTGTTACAGCTAATCTTTCTAAACTTTCACAAAATTCACCTACAGAAGAAATGTAGTAAGTTCTTCCATCTACAAGTGGAGTACTACTGGATAATTCTGTGTTTGAAGTTTGAGATGTGAAATATCTGTTGTTCCCACTTGCTTCAATATCGGCAAGAGTTGGATTATTTGCAGAACAAAAATCCTGAGGCGATGGCCCTGTTGGAGCAGCTTCAGAATATAAACGAACTGTAGTTCTTCTTCTGTTGGTTTCACAAATAACATCTCCTGTAGTTTGATCTAAAACCGTTAAACCGGCGAAATAATCGGTGTTATTCTGTAATTCAGTATCTCCCGAAAGAGGTGTTGTGCTGGTTCTGCTCAAGTACCAGTTTACAACTACATCTTCAACCCCGTCGTAATTGGTTCTTAAATCACGAACAAACACATTAGGATTGTTAATGTCAGCTACACAAATTCCAATAACAGCAAGAGATTGTCTTGTTGTAGGTGGTGTAGCGTTAATACCGGTTATTTCAGGTTGACTAAATACCGTAACTCTTACCGCTGCTCTGTTATTAGTACAGGATGCATTTGAATTTCCGGCATAATAAGTAGTCCCATTAATTAAAATTTGAGTAGAGGGGAGAGGATCGGTAGATGTTGGGGATGCATACCAGACTACATCGTCTCCGGTAGCATTAAGGTCACCAATTTGAGGTTCCTGAGAATCACAAAAAGATTGATCGGAAGCACTTACCGTGGGGCATTCCTGCCCAAACGAGGGCAAGCTTCCGGTTAGTAAAGTAAGGGCAAAAAAGAACATTGTTATTCCTTTCTTCCCTAAAGTAAAATTTTGCATAGGCTAGGTGTTAAATTTGACATTTATGGTTAACTGACAATCGGCCACAATAGGCAGCACAAATATTGCAATTATTTTCAACAATAGCGAGGTTTTTAAGCATTTATTTAACAATCCTTTGGGAGAAAGTTAATGTAAGGTTAAAGTTTTTTAAACCCTCTCCAGCCTTACTATTTATGCTATATCAACCGTAAAATATTACATTTCA
>CAZXEY010000026.1:0-27748 GCA_964639695.1 uncultured Antarcticibacterium sp.
TTGATCATCCATTTGAAAAAAGGTCTTCCCATAACCACTGCTTCCCCTGTTGTTAACTGCGAGGACAGCATACCCGTGATTTACCAGATATTGGGTAACCGAACTAAAGTTTTGCCTGGATTGTCCTCCCGGTCCTCCATGAACCAAAACAATAGCCGGTACAGGATTTTCTTCGGAAGCATTTAAAGGTTTGTAATAAATAGCTGGTATTTCCTGTCCGTCAAAAGATGGAAATCTAATAACTTCAGCTTTTACAAGATCTTCAGGATTAATACTTTTATTTAAAACTTCTGTAATTTTATTGGTTTCTTTAGTTTGCAGGTTATAGGTATAGGTATTGGTAGGGGTATGAGAACCTCCTACTGTTAACAATGCCATAGTTTCATCTTCAGAAAAGTCAACACTGGTAATATATTCATTATCAAACTTTGGCATCTCTACCTTTTCTCCTGTTGCAGTATTTATTACCTCTACAACATTTGCTGCATCCTGGTTAATATATACCACCCGGTACTTTCCATTTTCAGAAAATCCCATTCCAACGATATCCCAATCTTTTTCAAGGATCTTTTCTGAAGAACCTTCACTTAAATTATACCTCATCAAATAGGCATATTCATCCCCTAAATCTGTAGTATAATAAAGGTACTTGCCATCTTCAGAAAAAGCCTGGGCAGAATTTGCGCTTTGTTCCTTATTGATCTTGGTGGTTTTTTTAGTCCCTTTATTATACAGAAAAAGATCTGAATCATTAGTATTGATCGATTTGGATAGTGCCAGATATTTTTCATCTCCCGAAATTGCTCCTACATCATACCCTTCATTATTTTGATAAATCATTGTGGGAGTAAAATTTTCTACATCCATTTCATATAGATCCATAAAACGGTTATCCCTCTGGTTACTGCCGTAGTAAAAACTTTTTTTATCCTCAGCCCATCCGTAAAAAAGAGCACGAGCATTTTCAGCAGGAGTTAGCCTCTGGATGCTATCGCCGTCTTTCACATAGATCTTGTAGACCTCATCCCCATTGTCATCCATTCTAAACAGGATTCTCTCATCTTCAGGAAAATAGGAAATGGCAAAAATACTTGAACTATCAGATTGGGTAACCGGTGTAAAGTCTCCTCCATTTGCTGGAACTGTATAGATATTGAAGATCCCTGAACGGTTGCTGGTAAGAAGCAGTTTAGATTTATCTGGTGAAAAACCTGTAACATTTACCGATTCATTATCCATAAACTGTTCTATGGAATAGGTAGCTATTTCCCGCTTTTCTTCCTTCTTTTCCTCCTCCTTACAAGAGATTATAGAGACCAGCAGGAATAATAAATAAAAAGCCTTTTTCATTACTATTCAATTTAAGTTGTTAATTAGATACTAATTTATTATAAAATACTGAATAACAGTAAATTCTTCTATTCCTTTCATTTTTTTAAGGGGGCGGCACAATATTTTCATAATAAATAAATTTAGATCCAAAACTTTTGTAAATTAGATATGCCCTACAATTAAAACCATTCTTATGTCTACAACCACTTATTCCCGTAAAACTGCAAATGAAAAGAGTATAGTTGAACTTCAGGATGATACTGTGAAGTGGGATATTCTTTTTCGTAACAATACAGATGAAATGCTTTTCCTTAAGCAGTTATTAATTTCGGATGTTTTTGAAAATTCTGTTCCAAATTTATTTGAAAGGTTGCAAGGCTTCTACAATGAATTAACAGATCTAAAAACCGATAAAATAGATCTTCACGAAGAATTGCGTAATCATAAGAATGATCTTAACGGTATGATGGAATGTGAAGATATTAGTTGCGAGACATTCTACTATACCCAACATCAGGAAATTGCCGATAAAATAGATCACCACCTTGCCCAATTTAAAAAATTGAAACTGGAAATTTTTAGATTTTGCACTCCTTTATTTAAAAAACAGTCAGAGGAAGAGCAAAATTCTTCTTCTAATTAACCGGACATCTGCCATTTTTGCAGTAACACGCCATGACGGCGGGAATTTTACCAGTCCTCCCTGTAAAATAGGAATTCACTTTCTTATTGTCCGAGATTTTTTTAATAAAAAAAGCTCTTAGCCCCTGTCATTTAATCCATTGCTGCTTCCATTAAAATTAATTATTCTTTTAAATACTCTTTACAGGAGTAGAACATGGTCTTCACTCTTTTGAAAATGAAAACGTTTTCGTTACATCTTTTTTAACTTTTCAAACTAATGCCGGCCTATTGTATGGTCTTTGCGCTATATCAGATGAAAAATCGATCTACAATTACAGATTGAATTTTAATAATCTAAAAATAAGTAATGAGAGTACTAGTAATTGGAGCAGGAAATATGGGTTTGACCTATTCAGAAGGAATGGCCAAATCGAGCCTTTTGAACCGCCACAACCTAATGATCTATGACAAATCACCAGATCTTATCGTGAGACTGAGTAAAATTGGCCATTTTGATGTTTATGATTCTATTGAAGAATGCCTGCCACAGGCAGATATCGTTTTTTTAGCTGTAAAACCTTATCACTGCGAGGAGCTATTTGCAAATATTCAGCATCTTGTAAATAATGGTCAAATTTTCGTTTCGATAATGGCAGGAGTGACTATAAAAAAAATCCAGGACGGCCTGAATATTAAAAAAGTTGTGAGAGCTATGCCAAATCTTCCTGCACAGGTAGGTAAAGGAGTTACCTCTTATACTGAGGCGAAAGATGTTTCACGCGTTGAATTACTAATGGTAAGAAATCTTCTTGATACTACAGGTGAATCTATTCACGTGGAAACTGAAAACTTTATTGACGCTTCAACGGGAATTTCGGGTAGCGGTCCCGCTTATGTTTTCTATTTCATGCAATCTATGTTGGAAGCTGCTCTAAAAATGGGGTTCTCTAAGAACGATTCAAAAGTACTGGTAAGTCAGACCTTTGAAGGTGCTGTTGAACTTTTTAATCAAAGTGACCTATCGCCAGAGACCTGGATGGAAAGAGTTGCCTCCAAAGGTGGAACTACAAGAGCTGCATTGGATTCTATGGAAGATAATAATGTAAAAGAATTAATAAAAGATGCCGCGTATGCAGCTTTTGACCGGGCAGTAGAACTGGGAAAAGGCTAAAAATAAACAGCAGAATTATAAAATAGAATGGAAGCAAAAAGAATTGTAGTTAAAGTTGGAACTAATGTTTTGACCAACAAAGACAACAGAATTTTAGGCCCTGTATTAAAACATCTCGTAGAACAAATTGCCACCCTTTATGAAGACGATATCATGGTGGTACTGGTTTCTTCGGGATCGGCAATTGCCGGCAAAGAAATCCTTGGGGAAATAAGTATTAAGGATCCCTCCAAAAGGAGACAGGTTTATTCCTCTGTAGGCCAACCGAGAATGATGCGTCACTACTACAGCATATTTCACGATTATGGAATGAGGTGCGCCCAGGTATTGGCAACAAAAAGGGATTTTAGCCCCGGGGTACATCGGGAAAATATGATTAATTGTTATGAATCTTTGATATCTGAAGGGATCATTCCAATAGCTAATGAAGATGATGCAGTTTCAGTTAAAATGAGCATGTTCTCTGATAATGATGAGCTGGCAAGCCTGGTAGCTGAATTAATTAGCGCTGATGCCTTAATCATTCTAAGTGATACTGAAGGATTATATACGGGACATCCTGATGATGTAGATTCTCAAAAACTTACTAAAGTTCAAATAAATGAGAATGTAGAAAAGTATGTACAGGAATCTAATAAAGGAGAGGGCGAAGGCCGCGGAGGAATGGAATCAAAAATCAAAATTGCAAAAGGCACCGCAGCCAAAAACATCACTACCTATATCGCCAACGGGAAAAGAAGAAATGTTATTCTTGACATTCTTGCTGGAAAAGAGGTAGGAACGAAATTTACAGCGTAGGCTGAAGTAAGAAGTTAGAAGTTAGAAGTTAGAAGTTAGAAGTTAGAAGTTAGAAAATTAGAGAAATGAAATTAATAGATACACAAACAAAGAACAACGTTTTAAACTCTATGATCAGGATCCTGGATGAAAAACGTGACGATATAATAGAAGCAAATAAAAAAGATCTTGATGCTTTTGGAGAGACTGAAGGTGCGATGTATGACCGGCTAATTGTAGATAACAAAAAGGTTGATGGCATGATTCAATCTGTTAGAGAAGTTATGGAACAGGAGGATCCTGTAGGTAATATTATATCCCATAGGGTTTTGGAGAGTGGACTGGACATAACCAATCGAACTGCTCCATTTGGGAATATTATGATCATCTATGAATCGAGGCCTGATGTTACTATAGAAGCGGCAGTTCTTGCTTTTAAAGCCAATAATAAGATATACCTGAAAGGTGGAAAAGAAGCCAATTTCAGTAACAAAATTTTGGTGGAATGCTGGCACGAAGCTCTTCAAGAAAATGGGCTGAATATTAATTGGATAGAATTGCTCCAGCTTGACCGCACCCAGACACAGGAATTTCTTAAAAATCCACCGGAAAAACTGGATCTTATAGTTCCCAGAGGAGGAGAAAAATTGATCGCTTTCGTTAAGCAACATGCAACCGGCGCAGTACTGGTGAGTGGCCGTGGGAATAACTTCCTGTATGTATCAAAAAATGCCAATTTGGAGGTAGCAAAGAGAGTGATCTTAAATGCTAAAACAGATAAAATCTCAGGATGTAATGCCCTGGATAAAGTATTGGTTGACAAAAATCTTCCGAATTATGAAGATCAGTTAAAGGAGCTGGAACGTCTTATGAAAGAAAACCACGTGGAAATACTGGTAGATGATGAGGCCCATAAGGTATTGGGAAATGCTGCGAAAATACCGAATGAAGATACCTGGTATGAAGAATTTCTCGCGATGAAAATGGTAATTGGAAGTGTGGAGAATCTGGATGAGGCGATTGAAAAGATCAATAAATATTCAGGAGGTCATTCTGCCGCAATTATTACTACAGAAAAAGATGAAGCCATAAACTTTATGGAACAGGTGGATAGTGCTGCCGTTTACCATAATGCCTCTACCCGTTTTACGGATGGCGGACAAATGGGCGTGGGTGCTGAACTGGCGATTAGTACAGATAAGCTTCACCACCGTGGACCACTTGGACTGAAACAACTGGTAACTAATAAATATTATGTATTAGGAGAAGGGCATATAAGAGAATAAAAAATTGAAATATAGCTATAAAAAAAAGGGTGCCGATTGGCACCCTTTCCTTATTTATAAGCTATTATTTAATTCTTCAATACTTTGGAATATGCTATTTCCCCAAAACTATTGCTCACCTGTACAATGTACAATCCCGGATAAAGATTTCCCAGATTCAGAAGGTAATTACCTGTTCCTTCTTTAACAGAAAACTTATCGGTAAAAACAATATTTCCACTAAGATCATAAACTTTTAAATTTACGTTCCCATTTTTAAAATTAGAAGCTAAAATTGTCGTTTCTGTTATAACGGGATTAGGATAAACCTGTATTGCACTCGTTTTTCCATTACAAGCACCTAATACTGCTCCTTTTCTCATCAACGCCGGCGCCGCTTCCGCAGCAACAAACTGCACGTGACCATTATGGCATAGCTGCACCATTTCCGGATTGTTTTTACCAGTTGATAATTCCTCATAAAATGCCATCCTTACCGATACCGGAAGATGGTCTGAAGTAGTAAATGTATAATCTCCATTATATAATTCGTAGTGAACCCTTGCCGATCCTTCAATGTAATTAGCTTCAAGTTCATTGGTTACCATAATATGATCAATCATGTCATTATAATCGCCTACTACATAAGAACGGAATCCCTGCTCACTTAAAGTTGCTGTGGGAATAAAATAATTTTCAATATCTGTAATATAACTGGAGTAGGTAGAAACTGTAGTGGAAACATTCGCAACAGTAAAATCTACGTCATCATTGTAATCTCCCATTATCATAACCCTATCATTTGCATAATACCTATCTAAGGAATCCTTTAATACCTCAACATCGTATTTTCTCATATCATAACGGCTTTGAGCCCCTGTACCACTATTAGCCCGAGCGTGCAGCGCAATGAACTTCATTTCCTGGGTCTTACCACCTACAGTCACATTAGCTTCCATTAAAAAAGGTAATCTTCCACTGGCATAAAAACGATCTGCAGCTTCGGGGTAATCCTGAAGCAACGAACCATCTCCCTCATAAAATGGATGTACAGATGTGAACATTGCTCTTGTATTTTTTACATCTACAGTTTCAGTTTTAAAAATAAATCCAACTTTTTGGCCTCCCGGTTCATCTGGGTAGGAAGTCGCAGCAGAAAGAATATGTGAATATCCATCCATTTCAGCAACCATTTCAGCAAAAAGAACCTCATCTGAAATTTCATTGACTGCAATAACATCTGCATCAAGCCTTAACAAAGCTGCTTTTACAGCTTCTTTCTGAATTGCATCTGAATTATCTCTTCCAGCGGAAGGAGCATTCTTTTCATCTCCAAACCACTCAATGTTCCAGGTTACTGCGTCAAAAGTTAGATCTTTCGATATCTCAGAACCAGGAAATGTGGGATCATATGGTTTTGCACAAGGAAGATCTGTTTCAAATCGAGGTAAAAGCTGGTTAATATTATTATATCTTCCTATGACACCAACAACCTCTGCACAAATCTCTGGCTGAAGTTTTCCTACAAGTGAAGAAACATCACTGTCTATACGTAATTCTCCTGAAGCACCGGAACCATCGGTGACCAGATAATTAGCGTTTCCGAAGAATAATTGTCCCGGACCCGGAAAAGTTACATCTGTGATTTTCACCAATTGTCCCCGATAATTTTCCATTTCAGAAATAAGAATTTCTTTTGGCTGAATAGGTTCATTGACCTCATCAAGATATTCTACAGAAGTCAAATTAGAAATTTGTATACTTCCATTAAAGACTTCTCTAATTCCGGTAACTTTTAATCTGTCACCTATTTGATATAATCCTGCTTCAGTAACAAGATTTCCGAAGAGGGCAATTCCACCTGTTTCATCCTGAATATAAGCAGTATTCCCAAATTGATCTGAAACGGTTAGAGTACCTTCTACGGTAATTACTGTACCTACCTCAGCAGCTCTTGCGGCTGAAATTGTTCCCGGCTCGGCAGGTACTTCCGGTTCTGGTTCTTCTCCTGCACCAAAGAATTGGTTTATGTTGACTGCACCAAAGGTGTTCGTAAGAGATGTTTGCCAGGTAAAATCTTCATAGGTAAAACCTGTACCACCAAGCTGAAGAGAAGTACCTACAGGGGCTCCGTTTTCTACAACCCCAACATCTTCACTCTCCATTCCTGCCGCTGGACCATTGGTAGCAGTAAATGTTCCTTCGTAACTTAAAAACTGAATTACTTCTTCATCTTTTACAAGTGCAAAACCATCAGGTAATCCATTTTGGATTCCAGCAAAATAAAATTCTTTTGTTCCGTAACCCGATTGCTGGTTTTCCAGGACACCATCAAGATTGATTGTTCCATAAGATGCACCGCCACTTCCGTTGTAGAAAATAATGCTGTATGCTGAGAGGTCTAATCCTGCAGTTCCTGCCACTTCTATTCCTTCGCCGGTATCTGTACCCGCTGTATCATAGTGAATTTCGTTTATAAATAAAACCGGCTCCGGGGAAAGGAAGGTTTGGGTGGTATTTACATTTCCGAAAGTATTTTGAGCTTCCGGGGCCCAGGTGAAATCCTCATAATAAGAACCCTCACCTGTTAACTGTAAAGAGTAACCTATAGGAGTAGAACTTCCTTCTTCAACCCCAATATCTACACTGGTCATTCCGGTTGCAGCACCTGAAGTAGCAAGCATTTCTCCTTCATAACTTAAAAACTGGATAACCTCATCTCCTCTTACTAAAGCAAGACCATCTGGAGCACCGTTTTGAAGTCCGTTAACCGGAAGGAAAAATGCAACCGTCCCATAACCGTTTTGTTGAGAAGGAATTACCCCTTCAAGATTAATTGTATTATAGACAGCTCCTCCGGAACCATTGTATAAAAGAACACTGTAAGCAGAAAGATCTGTGCCGGAAGTTCCTGCAATTTCGAATCCTTCACCAACATCACCACCTGCATTGTCATAATGGATTTCGTTGATAAAAACCACATCCACGGCTGGTGCGGGTGGAAGTTCCGGCTCCGGTTCGGGTTCGGGCTCAGGTTCCGGCTCTGGATTAGTTGTTTCTCCACCAAAGCTTTGATTGGTATTCACTGCTCCAAAAGTATTTTCTGATGAACTTTGCCAGTTGAAAGCCTGATAAGTTTGACCTTCGCCTGCAAGTTGTAAAGAAAGACCGGCCGCTTCAGTTCCACTTTGAGAAACTCCAATATCTGTACTTGTCATCCCGGCGGCAGGACCATTAACAGCCTCCATTGTTCCTTCATAGCTAAGAAACTGGATAACTTCACCTGCAGCATTAACCAGGGCCATACCATCAGGCGCACCATTCTGTATCCCGTTGCTTGGATAATTGATCACATATGTGCCAAATCCATTCTGTTGATCAGGAATCACGCCCTCTAAGGCAGTTGTGCCATAAGTACTGTTGTTGCCTCCGTTGTAAAGCACGAGGCTCCACCCGGTAAGATCTGTTCCGGCAGGACCGGCAATTTCAATTGCTTCACCCACATCTGTACTGGCATTATCATAATGAATTTCATTGATAAACACCGACTGCGCCGATAGTAAAGATGTAAATAGAAAGCTGGCTAACAAGCCAATAAAATGTAATTTCTGCTTCATGTATGTAGGTTTTTATTTACAGGCGCAAGAAACAATTATTTTGAAATAAGAACCTGAAGTTTTTATTAACGAGATGTTAATAATAAAACCGAAGAAAAGATGTTTTGAGCTAAAGACGTAACTTTCTGGTCTCATTCACCACTAATTGTTAATCAAGAAATAAAATAGATGAAAAAAATTATTTTTGCTTTTACTATCCTCTGCGCTTCTTACAGCTGTAAAACGCCTCAAAATACTAATACTCCACCCCAACCGGTGATGGTAAATATTGATCTCGTAAATGTCCAGAATGACAAGGTTATGGTTACAGTAGATCCAGATAGATTTACACAGGACCAAACCACTTTTTTTATACCTAAAACAGTTCCCGGAACTTACTCTGTAGATAACTATGGAGAATTAATAGAAAATGTAAAAGGTTATGATTATAAAGGAAATGAGATTGCCCTAACCAAAGCAGATGAAAACAGCTGGTTGATAGCTAATGCTAAAGACCTGGATAAAATTACCTATTGGGTTAACGATTCGTTTGATATGGAAGGTGAAAAAGGTATTTTTTCTCCTTCGGGGACCAATATAGAAAAAGGAGAAAATTTTATGTTGAATCTACACGGCTTCGTGGGTTATTTTGACCAGATGAGCGAACAGCCATATAAAATTATGATCAACAGGCCAAACGATTTATATCCCGGCACCTCAATACCTTTATCGGGTACTACTAGAAATACGGCAAATACTTCTTCTACAGATACTTTTAATGCCACCAGGTATTTTGACGTTATAGATAATCCAATAATGTATGCAGCTCCAGATACTACTTCAATAAATGTGGAAGGTATAAAAGTACTAGTGCATGTATATTCCCCCGGGAAAGTTTATACCGCCCAAAGTATAAGACCTGAGATTGAAAAAATGGTTTCTGCACAAAAAAAGTTTCTTGGAGAAATAGATAATACTTCCAATTATGCAATTTTACTTTATTTGGCAAATCCGCAGGAATTAGATGCTAAAGGTTATGGTGCGCTGGAGCATCATAGCTCTACAGTTGTTGTTTTACCTGAAACGATGCCGTTGGCCAGTTTAAATCAAACAATGACCGATGTTGTTTCGCACGAATTCTTTCATATTCTCACCCCGCTGAATTTGCATTCCAACGAAATCCATTATTTCGATTACAACAATCCCAAGATGTCTAAGCATTTGTGGATGTATGAAGGAACCACTGAATATTTTGCTAATTTATTCCAGGTGAACCAGGGATTGATCAGTAATGATGAATTTTATGAAAGAATGTCTGAAAAGATTGAAAGCTCAAAGAACTTCAGCGAAACAGTACCTTTTACAGTTATGAGCAAAAATATTCTTGAGGAGGCTTATAAAGATGATTATTATAATGTTTATTTAAAAGGAGCATTAATTAATATGGCTCTGGACATTCGTTTAAGAGAATTAAGTAATGGTGAAGTAGGAGTTCTGGATGTTATGAAGCAGCTGGGTCAAAAATATGGAAAGAATAAACCTTTTGAAGATGACGAGCTTATAGCTGAAATAGTTAAGATTACATATCCCGAAATTGAAACCTTCTTTTCCCAGTATGTAACTGGGGAAAATCCTATTCCTTATGATGAATTCCTGCAAAAGGCAGGTGTAACTTTAGCTGAAACTGAAGTAAATACCTCCTACTTTATTAATGGGCAAACACCATATATTGATGGAAATCCAACAACAGGAGCTCTCTTTTTTAGAGAAAACATTAAATTAAATTCTTTTCTAAATGAACTTGGGGTTCAAAATGGTGATGTTATTAAGAGTGTGGACGGTACAGCCTATACTATTCAAAACGCTTATGATCTCGTAATGAAATCCCAATCCTGGCAACCGGGAGAGGATATTGTTATGGTTGTAGAACGTGATGGCGAAGAAGTTACCTTAAAAGGTAAAATAACCCAGCCCACCGATACTCAAATGATCATAAAAGAATTAGATCTGCCCGAAAATGACCCGCGAGTGCAGCTAAGAGAGGCCTGGTTGGAAGGCTGATTAAGTAAATTTAAAGTTCAAAGGGCGGTGATTACCGCCCTTTTCTATTTATTATTATCAATGGATTTATTCGATAAAGAAAAATTTAAATATACCTTAGGACCAAAACAGGATTTATATTTTAAATTTATTAAATGTTATAACCTGAATATTTAGTTCTGCTAAAAAACCAATATAATGGAAATACCAATTTTAAAGGATATAGTTATAATATTAGGTCTTTCCATATTTATTATTTTGCTTTTTCAAAAGATCAAGGTTCCCTCTCTTTTGGGGTTTTTACTTGCAGGAATAATTGCGGGACCCTATGCCTTTAATTTAATTAGTTCCCAGCATGAGGTAGAACTTCTTTCTGAAATAGGAATAATTTTTCTGTTGTTCATCATAGGTATCGAGCTTTCATTAAAAGGCCTGGCATCTATAAAAAAAACAATTTTAATTGGAGGTGGAATGCAGGTAGGAGGCACTATTTTAATTACTGCCGTACTTGCTAATATTATAGGGTTACCATTAACCACCGCAATATTCTTAGGTTTTCTTTTTTCTTTAAGTAGTACCGCAATTGTTTTGAAACTTTTCCAGGAAAAAGGAGAAGTAACTTCACCTCACGGTCGTGTTGCAGTTGCCATTCTTATATTTCAGGATATTATTGTAGTTCCCATGATGTTGTTAACTCCATTGCTGGCAGGAAAAGCTGAAAATATCTGGCTTACCATTGGAATTTTGTTAGCAAAAATAGCCGGGGTTGTAATACTCATTTATCTTCTTGCTGTATATGTAGTTCCAAAAGTCTTTCGAATGGTGGTGAAGACCAAAAACCGGGAGTTATTTATACTTACAACAATTGTTTTTTGCTTTAGTGTTGCCTGGTTAACCTCCTCGGTAGGTTTGTCTTTAGCGTTAGGTGCCTTTTTCGCCGGGTTGATAATTTCAGAATCAGATTATAGTCACCAGGCTACGGCAAACGTATTACCCTTTAGGGAAATATTCATAAGTTTCTTTTTTATATCTGTCGGCTCGTTACTGGATCTAAGCTTTTTCTTCAGTAATATCCTATACATTCTTCTCCTGGTAATTGGTGTAATTTTATTGAAGATGCTAATTATAGGAATAACGGTTCTCACTTTAAGATATCCTGCCAGAACGGTTTTAATGACGGTATTTTCCATATTCCAGGTTGGGGAATTTTCACTCTTATTATCTACCGTAGGAGTTCAAAATGAAATCCTTCCTGCGGGGATCTATCAATACTTTTTAGCAATATCTATAATAACTATGGGCTTAACTCCCTTTCTTATGAGCTACTCCCATCAAATTACTTATAACCTTCTTAAAATTCCAATTCCGGTTACGGTTAGGAAAAGACTTGATAATTTTAAAAAGGTGCATAAAGCTGAAGAGGTACCCCTTGAGGAGCTTAAGGACCACCTTGTTATCATTGGTTACGGGATCAACGGGCAAAATATTTCTAAGGCAGCCAGAAGTGCGAATATTCCCTTCGTAATTACCGATCTTGAACCCGATGCATTTCAAAAAGCTAAGGATAATGGAGAACCGGCGGTATTTGGTGATGCCACAAATCCTTTAATTCTCAAACATCTCCACGTGCAGGAAGCCAGGGTTGTTGTTATTGCCATTTCAGATCCAGATGCTACTAAGAAAATAATTAACGGGGTAAGAGCTTTAACCCAAACTGCTTTTGTAATAGTAAGGACCCGCTATGTTAGGGAAATAGAGGATAACATTCGTTTGGGGGCAGATGAAGTAATACCTGAAGAATTTGAGACCTCCATTGAAATTTTCACCAGGGTTTTACGCAAATATCTTGTTCCTCAAAACGAGATCCAAGATTTTATAAATCAGGTGCGATCATCAGATTATGAAATGCTAACTACTTTAAAGGAAGGACCACATTCTCCTTTTTACCAGCACCTGCATATTCCAAATAAAGAAATTGTCACTTTAAGTGTCCAGAGAGGTTCCAATTCCATCGTTGATAAATCTATTGAGGAATCTGGTATTGGTAAGAATTTTAGCGTGACAGTTTTAGCGATTAAACGTGATATTCATTATATCACCGAAATAAAACCCAATACTGAAATTAAACAAGGGGATCTTTTATATCTCTTCGGAAACCCCTCTAATATTTATCGTTTAAATAAAATGTTATCGCTGTAAAACAGTTTAGCTGTTCATTTTTCATAACTTTACTTTTTTAAATAATTAATCCTAAAAATTTAGATTATGAAATTGAAATTAATCGGAATTATTGCTGTAGTAGCATTATTTTTTACTGCTTGTGGAGAAAGCACAGATGTTGTTGAATCTGGTACTTACATGGGAACTATTAAAGAAGTAGAACCAGAGAAAACAGAAATTTATGTTTCTACAGATGATGATAAAACCCTGGAACTTTACTTTACTGATCAAACTATGTTAACCAGAAATGGACAAACAGTAGAATTTTCTGAACTTGAAGAAGGACAAAAAGTAGAAGTAGAAGTGGAAAAAGTTGGAAAAAGGCTGGATCCTATTTCTGTAACGATACTTGAATAAATAATGGCATTAACAGATTTTTGGCGGACAGAGGTTTTTCATCCTCTGTCCGTTCATTTTCCTATAGCCCTGTTACTATTTGGCACCCTGTTTAAACTCCTTGGATACTGGAGAAGATTACTATTATTAAATACTCCGGGGACTATTATGTTAGTCTTGGGAGTGTTAACGGGCTGGCTTGCGATCTATACCGGGAATCTTGCAGATGGGATCGTTTCAAGAAATATTTGTGATCCTACCGTTTTAAAAGATCACGAAAATTCTGCTTATACCATGATCTGGTTATTTAGTGGAGCAGTCGCTTTAGAACTAATAAATTATTTTAAAATCCTTCCGGTAAAAAAAGTTATTGTTAATGGAATTGTAGGTGTTCTGTTGCTTGCTGGATCTGGATTTCTTGTCTACACAGGCCATTTGGGTGCAGAACTGGTTTATGAACAAGCGGCCGGAGTTAATGTTCCTTCTTCAGACTGTTCGGGATTTTAAAGATTTACTTCAAAAAGTTCTGAAAATTCTATTTTACCATTAAAACGGTTAAAAAAGGCAGAAGCCATTCCAATTTTTCCGGCAATTATTTCTTCTTTTAAATATCCACTATACTGCACTACCCTTTCTTTAGATTTTTCAATATTCCACCTTGAAATTAAATCTACCGAATCAAAAATTCCTTCAGCTTCCAGCTTAGATCTTGATATTTTATTTTCTTCTATAGCTTCATAAATTAAGGGGAGCAGATAAGATTCTTTACCTTCAGCATAATCATTAAGAGCTTCAGCATAAATATTGTTTGAGGAATTTCCCATAAAGAGAATAAATTTTGCCCCCTGCTTTTTACATGCAATCTCCAGGCTTCTTATAACTTCCTCATCTGCCAGGTTTCCGGCAATTCTTATTGGAATTAAATCCCCTATTCCTGTATTCATTAATACGTTTAGTGGTTCTCTCATGTCAATGCAGTTAACTATAGCCGCAAGCGGCGGTGCGTTAATAAAATCCATTAGCTCCTTATTCCGCAATCGCTTGGATACCAACTTCCCATCCACATAGCGCTGATTTCCCTCTTTTAAATATTCATAAATTTCAACAGGAGTTGATTTTTTCTTGGATTCTTCTATTTCACCTTCAATAAATTCCAGATCCTTTCCTAACGAGTATTTTTCCTTCAAACCTACTATGCTCAATGTAATATCGTGTTCATTGGCATAAGTATTTTTAAAATCCCTTATGATCTCCAATACATCATTATCAATATAACTCGAAAAAGTAGCATCAATAATAACCCGGGAATTATCGGGAACATTCCAAAGTGTGTTTTTAATGGAGGCTTTGTTGAAGAAAGAAACTTCATTGGATAATTCAAGCCTTATAGTCTCTCCTTTAAATATTTTTGTGTTTTCTACAAAAAAGGCATTATGGTAATTGCTCCTTAAAAGAAAAAATATACTTACCAGGGTACCAATAAAAATTCCTATTAGAAGATCTGTCACAATAATGGCAACAATGGTTGTTATAAAAGGTATGAACTGATTCCAGCCTTTTTTAAACATTGTACTCACTACATCCCAGGAGGCCAGTTTATAACCAATTACCAGAAGTATGGCTGCCAAACTGGAAAGCGGAATAAGGTTTAGAATACTGCTTAAAAAAAGCACGCTTACCAAAAGGAAAACGCCGTGTAGAATTGCGGACATTTTGGTTTCTGCCCCGGTAGCAATGTTAACCGAACTTCTCACGATTACAGAGGTAATAGGGATCCCTCCCACAAGGCCGGTTAAGGTATTCCCTATTCCCTGTGCAACCAACTCGCGGTTTGGAGGGGTATTTCTTTTATGAGGATCCAGTTCATCTGCTGCCTCAATCGCAAGTAAACTGGCTATAGATGCTATTAAGGTTATGGTAATGGCAACTCCCCAAACGTTTGGATTGGTGATCGAGGAAAAGTCGGGAAAGGTTACCAGTTGTGATATATGATCAATTTCCGGAATATTTACAAGGTGAACCTCATCCAAATGTAATCCAGGAATCACAGCTTCATACAATAAATTTAATCCTACTCCCAACAAAACAACAACCAGGGCCGGAGGTAATAATTTAAAATTCTTAAGAGGGGTTTTATTCCAAAAGATAAGGATTACTAAAGAAATCGTAGTTATAACTAATGCTCCAGGGGTAAGCGAACCTACAAAGTGAGAAAGGAGTGGACCCACGTTGGAAAGCATACCTGCATCTGATCTGTAAAACCCTTCTACGGAATTAATACCTAATGCATAGGGAATTTGGGCTATGATTAAAATGATACCAATTGCTGCAAGAAGACCCTTGATAATGTTTGATGGCATATAATCTGCTATAAGCCCCGCTTTTAGAATTCCCAATAAAAACTGAAATATCCCTCCAAGTACAACTGCCATAAGAAAAACCTCAAAACTTCCCAGGGAAGCAATCGAAGAAAGAACTACCGCGGTTAAACTGGCTGCAGGACCACTAACACTTACAGAGGATTGACTGATGCTTCCTATTACGATTCCACCAACAATTCCAGAAATGAGGCCTGATAAAAGAGGAGCTCCACTGGCTAAAGCAATTCCCAAACACAAAGGAAGTGCTACAAGAAATACTACAATACTCGCTGGAAAATCTTTATTGAGGCTAGAAAAAATTGGTTTATGGAGCTGTTCCACATCCATTTTATTCACGAATTTATCAAACGGCGGTATTTTCTTCAACAGTTTGTTTTAAATACATCATTAATAATTTCACTAAAATAAGTATTATTCATTGTCATAATGATGATGCAGGTTTAAATAATACTATAATATTTTGCCAAATTACTTAGATCTGCTTTTGGGTTTTGCCATTCTACAATTGAATTTATTTATATTGGTTATACTTTTAGAAATAAAATCACAATTTCTATGTCTGTAATTCCCGATAATTTACTCCGTTATAGAAAGTTTTTTGGCTTTATGCTAAAGTACTGGAACAGTGATTTATTCCAGCAAACCACCTCCTCTGCATTTGAAGAAACAAAAACGGAAGAAAATCTCAATGAAGAATTTGATCAATCCCCCGAGGAACTTGTGGAGGACCTAAAGAAAATGGGGCCCACCTATATTAAACTGGGGCAATTGTTGTCTACAAGGCCCGACCTTTTACCCGATCCTTATTTAATTGCTCTTGCCACATTACAAGATGATGTGCCGCCCATTCCTTATGAAGAAGTTCATGAAATAGTAGAAGAAGAAATAGGCACCAGGATTTCTAAATCCTTTTCCTTTTTTGATGAAGAACCATTAGCTAGTGCTTCAATAGGCCAGGTTCATAAAGCAACTCTTCGTTCAGGAAAACCTGTTGCCGTTAAAGTGCAAAGGCCTGGTATTCGAAAAAGGTTTTTAGAGGATCTGGACACACTTAAGGAAATAGCAGACTTTGCTGTAAAACATTCCTCGGCAGCAAGAAGGTATGATATTGATGAAGTTCTTGCCGAGCTTAGGCATATTCTTTTACAGGAGCTGGATTATAATAGAGAAGCCCAAAATCTTATTCTTTTAGCTGAAAATTTAAAATCATTTGAAAACATTACAGTACCTCAACCCATACTGGATTATTCTTCTTCCAAAGTCCTCACCATGGAATATGTGGATGGAACTAAGATTACTTCAATTTCCCCTTTTCGTCAATTAGAGAACGACCTAAGTCCCTTAGTAGACGAGCTAATAGATGCTTATTTAAAACAAATAATAACCGATGGTTTTGTACACGCAGACCCTCATCCGGGAAATGTTCAGCTAACCACCCAAAATAAAATAGCATTATTTGATCTTGGAATGGTTGCAAAGTTTTCTCCGCAAATGCAGGATAAAATTCTTCAACTTTTAGTAGCATTAGGACAGGATGATGGCGAAGCTTGTGCAGAAGTTTTACTGAAAATGAGTGAATATTCCGAAGATGCAGATATTAAAAATTTTAGGAAGACAATTAATCATCTTGTAATGGATAGCCAGCATACATTGGCTAAGGAAATGAAAACAGGAAGGTTACTTATTCAAATGAACCGTGTGGCGGCAGAAAACGGGATCCATATTGCGGTAGAAGTAAATATTTTAGGTAAGATCCTGCTCAATATGGACCAGATAGTTGCTGTTCTGGAGCCGGAATATGATCTAAGAGGCGCGATTAGTTCTCACGTTAAAAAAATCATGCGAAGCAAAATGTACGAGGAGCTTAAACCCGAGAATATGTTAGCAATCGCATTACAGGCTAAAAATCTTGCTGAAAATCTCCCGGGAAGGTTAGATAAAATATCGAAAAATCTTGCAGACAATAATTTTCGGCTGAACATTGATGCAATAGATGAAAAACGATGGACCGATGGTTTTCAAAAAGTAGCGAACAGGATTACCCTTGGACTCATTATCGCTGCAATGATTATTGGTGCTGCCATGTTAATGTCTATTCCTTCTTCTTACACGATATTGGGATATCCAGGCCTGGCAATAATTTTCTTCATTATTGCTGCTATAGGTGGTATAGCTTTATGCTACATCATAATTTTTGGGGATGAATAGCATCTGTGTCGCTTAGTTTCTTTTTTATCATTAACATTGTAGTTCAAACTTTAATTATCCTTATGAAGTACTTTTCTCTATTAATTTGTTTTTTAAGCTTTTCACTATTGGCTCAACGCGTGGAATTGCCAATTGATACTACAGTAGTAACCAATCATTCGGTAAATATTCGTGGAAATAACATTAACTACACTGCCCAAACCGGAACTCAGCCGGTGTGGAACGAAATGGGGGAACCGGTAGCCAGTTTATTCTATACTTATTACAAGAGAAGTGATGTCAAGAATAATGAAAATCGTCCTCTTGTAATATCCTTTAATGGAGGACCAGGATCTGCTTCGGTCTGGATGCACCTGGCTTATACGGGTCCAAGAGTATTAAAAATTGATGACGAAGGATTTCCGGTACAACCATATGGTATAAAAGCAAATCCTCATTCTATACTCGATATTGCCGATATAGTATATGTAAATCCCGTAAACACAGGCTACTCCAGACTTATTGAAACTGAAGAAAAAAAACAGGACCGTAAAAACTTTTTTGGGGTCCAGGCAGATATAAAGTATCTGGCTGAGTGGATAAATACTTTTGTAACCAGGAATAACAGGTGGCTATCCCCAAAATATTTAATTGGAGAAAGTTATGGAACTACCAGAGTTTCTGGCCTGGCCTTAGAATTGCAAAACAGCCATTGGATGTATTTAAACGGAGTAATTCTTGTTTCTCCTACAGAGATAGGAATAGAAAGAGAAGGTCCCGTAGAGATTGCAAACAGGCTGCCCTATTTTGCAGCTGCTGCCTGGTATCATAATCAATTACCCCCTGCACTACAAAATAAAGATTTGGAGGAATTACTTCCCGAAGTGGAAGATTATGCAATAAATACTTTATTACCATTTTTAGTAAAAGGTGGTTTTAGTGATGAGGCTGATAAAAAGAAAATAGCAGCAAAAATGTCGGAATATTCCGGTATTTCTGAAAAAGTTATTCTTCAAAATAATCTTGCTGTACCTTTTCAGTATTTCTGGAAAGATCTTTTAAGAGAAGAAGGTGGTTATACGGTGGGAAGGCTGGACAGTAGGTACAAAGGAATAGATGCCCGTGAGGCAGGAGATAGCCCTGATTATAACTCTGAACTAACTTCCTGGCTCCACTCTTTTACTCCTGCAATTAATTATTATCTCCAGGAAGTACTAAGATTTAAAACAGATCTTAAATATAATATGTTTGGCCCTGTTCATCCCTGGGATAGAAGTGGCGACAATACGGGAGAAAACCTAAGGCAAGCAATGGCTCAAAATCCAAATCTTGATGTTTTAATCCAATCTGGATACTATGATGGAGCCACGACTTATTTTAATGCAAAGTATTCCCTGTGGCAATTGGATCCCAGTGGTAAAATGAAAGACAGGTTAAGCTTCAAAGCCTACCGAAGTGGACATATGATGTATTTAAGAGCCGAAGATCTAAAAAATGCCAATGAGGATATCAGAGAATTTATTAATACTTCATTGCCTAAACCGGGAGATTCAGCAAAATATTAATTTTCCAAAATGACTTTAAAAACAAGAGGAGGAATAATTCCTCCTCTTGTTTTTACTGCTATAATCCACTAATATAACTTCCGAAAGGATCCTTAAATTGGGTTCCTTCAATAAGCCTAAACTTATTCAGTTTTTTATTTTCCACTAAACCCCAAAGTAAAAATTCCTTTAGAAAGTATTTATCTGCCTCTGACACTTCAGGTTGATACTTTTCTATAAGTTTATTTAGTGGAGGTATGGAATCCAGCTTTTCTTTATATTGTTTATCGGTTAATTCATCTAAAATTTCAAATTCACTTTCTGCAAAGAACCAGTCTACAAGGTCATTATAAGGACTATTCTCATTTTGTTTTTCCAATTTTTCTATTTTTGGAAAATATTCGGGAAAAAGAGTTTTCACAGCATTTCCAATAAGCTCTTGAGCAACGGCGGCACTTCCCTCCTGCTCTCCTTCATACACCAATTCAATTTTTCCTGTTATTGCCGGAATAACCCCCATAAAATCGCTGAATCGTATATTTGTTTTTTCCTCACCGGTTTTTAAAGAACGCCTTTCCGCTGTACTTAATAAATTTTCGAAAGCAGAAATACTTAGTCTGGCACTAATTCCACTTCTTGCATCTATATATTCATTGTCGCGAGCCTCAAAACTAATTTGTTCCAGGAGGTCCCGTGCAAGATCGGGAACATGAATGTGATCCTGCTGCCTTGTATCTAATTTAGCTTCCTGCCGGGTAATTGCTTTTGCAGTTTCAATATTTCTGGGATAGTGAGTAAGAATTTGGGATCCTATCCTGTCTTTAAGCGGAGTTACAATGCTACCCCTATTGGTATAATCTTCAGGATTTGCCGTAAAGACAAACTGCATATCCAATGGCAACCGAAGTTTAAATCCGCGGATTTGTATATCCCCTTCCTGTAAAATATTAAATAGTGCCACCTGGATCCTGGCTTGAAGATCGGGTAACTCATTTATAACAAAAATAGATCGGTTAGCGCGGGGAATCATACCAAAGTGAATAACCCTGTCATCTGCATAATTTAATTTTAAATTAGCCGCTTTTATGGGATCCACATCCCCTATTAGATCTGCCACAGTAACATCGGGGGTCGCTAATTTTTCAAAGAACCTTTCTTCCCTGTGGATCCATGCGATTGCCGTATCATCCCCATCATTTTCTACTTTTTCTTTTGCATATCTTGAGATAGGTTTGAAAGGGTCATCATTGATCTCTGAACCCTCAACAACCGGGATATATTCATCCAGTAACTTGACCATCAACCGTGCTAAACGGGTTTTTGCCTGTCCCCTTAACCCCAGAAGATTTATATTATGTTTTGAAAGAATTGCTCGTTCCAATTCTGGAATAACACTATTTTCATAACCATAGATTCCTTCAAATGTAGATTCACCTTTCCTTATCTTCTTTGCTAAATTTTGTCTTAATTCTTCTTTTATATTTTTACTTTCATATCCCGATCTTTTAAGATCTCCAAAAGTTTTAATCTCCTTATAATTCATAGTATTATATAATTTTTTCTGAAACTGAGCATTTATCTGAAATGCAATTTTTATCTAATCCTTTTTTTCCGGTTGGTTTCGTAATCTTCGAAAATCATTTCGCCTAATCCTTTTAATCCTGTGAAAAAAGCTTTTCCCTGATTTGCCTGTGTAAATTCACGAATAAACCTTTCAAGGTAAGGATCCTGGGCAATCATAAAAGTGGTTATAGGAATATGCAGCTTGCGTGCCTGTTGTGCCATATTGTAACACTTGTCAATAATTACGGGATCCAACCCAACACTATTCTTGTAATAGGTACCGTCCCTTTCTCTTATACAACTTGGCTTACCATCTGTAATCATAAAAATTTGTTTGTTCGTATTCCTTTTACGCCGCAAAAGGTCCATTGCCAATTGCAATCCAGCCACCGTATTAGTATGGTACGGCCCAACCCTTAAATAAGGAAGGTCTCCAATCGAAATGGACCAGGCATCATTGCCAAAAACAAGTATATCCAGAGTATCCTTTGGGTAACGGGTAGTAATTAACTCTGCCAGTGCCATTGCAACTTTTTTTGCAGGAGTAATTCTATCCTCTCCATAAAGGATCATACTGTGACTAATGTCGATCATTAAAACAGTACTCATTTGTGACTTGTGGTGGGTTTCTTCCACCACCAGGTCATCCTCGGTCATTCTAAAGTCCCCGGCACCGTGATTGATCTGGGCATTTCGCAAACTTTCTGTCATTGAAATTTTGTCCAGGGAATCACCAAACTGGAATTCGCGAAACTCACCTGTATGTTCATCTCCTACTCCCTGGTGTTTTGTTGTATGATTACCAGACCTGCTTCTTTTTAAATTTCCGAAGATTTGATCCAGGGCGTGTTGTCGTATTGCTCTTTCAGTTTTTGCAGTTATTGCCATTCCACCAGATCCATCGGGTTCTATTTCCTCCCTTATATAACCCTTCTTTTTTAGGTCCTCTATGAAATCATCAATAGTATAATCATCTGTAGTAAGCTGATATTCCTTATCTAATTGAGTAAGCCAGTCTATAGCTTCATCAAAATCACCAGATGTGTGAGTAATTAATTCTTTAAAGATTTCAAAAAGCTTCTCAAAGGGGGTTTTGAACGGATCCTCAAACTTCTTGAAAACAAATCCTTTTCGTGATTTCATTCCATTCTTTTCCATCTTTTAAAGATAATTTAATTAAAGCGGAATGGAAAAGATTAAGGTTCTCAACAGGGAATAAAGTTTTGTTAATTGAAATAAATGTTAAGAAACAAATTGTAAACCAATGAATAAGTTATTAAATTATAGGGTCCTGCTGTTATTCTTTTCTTAAAAAACTTCCGGTTTTACTGAAGAAATAGGAGATTTGGAAAAACTGAAAATCTATGAACATCAAATCTTCACTAATATTCCTTCTAATTTTTTCATTTTTCATCCAGTCTTTCGCCCAACAAAAAGATTCTCCTTATCAAACCGATTTTTTAAAAGATGGTATTGGTTTAACCGCCGGAGTTGGTTTGACAGCTGTTGGTGTCCTTATAATTCAGAATAAAGATGATTTGACCCGCACTGAACTGGCTTCCCTTTCCAAAGATGATATTTGGGCTTTTGACAGATGGTCTGCAGGATACAGTTCAGAAAAAGCAGATGATTTAAGTTATATCCCTTTCTTCGGCTCTTTTGCAATGCCTTTAGCTTTGCTTTTAAACCAAAATGAAAGATCACACGCCGGGCAAATTTCTGTCCTTTACATTCAAACTATGGCGACAACCGGGGCGTTATACACAATTACAGCAGGCCTTGTTCAAAGAAGCAGACCCTTGGTTTACGATGAGTCCATTCCTATAGAAGACAGATTGGCAAGTAAAGAACAAAGATCATTTTTTGCAGGACATACTGCCGCTACCGCTGCTGCTACTTTTTTTGTAGCTAAAGTTTTTAATGATTTTAATCCCGATTCACCTTTAAGGCCTTATGTTTGGGCTTTTGCCGCAGCAGTCCCCGCTTATGTTGGATATCTAAGACTCAAAGCAGGAAAGCATTTCCTGTCTGATAACATAATTGGTTTCGCTGTTGGTGCAGCAAGCGGAATATTAATTCCTGAAATTCATAAAAAAGAAAATAAAAATTTGCAAATTTACCCTACTGTTGGTTTCCACCTGCGAGGAATGAATTTTAACTCTCAGGGAATGGGAGTTAGATATACTTTCTGATAAAAAACCTATCAATATTGTAAATGAATATTTCAGAAATTACAGTTACTTTTTTCAGTGTTATTATACTTCTCCCAACGGTTGCCTCTTTAACAAGATTTGATCAATGGTGGATAAGGGGATTTGATTTTCCCAGGATTCAAATAAGTAGTTTAACTATCCTTATGATCCTGTTGACCATTCTCTTTTACAGTTTTAATGAAAAACTGCATTATTTTGTTCTTATCCTTTTAATCTTTAGTTTTTTTTACCAGGCTTCTAAGATTTTCCCATACACCTATTTAGCTAAAAAACAAGTGTTAGAATTTCAGGGTGATGATCCAAATGCGGTCATTTCAATACTGGTAAGTAATGTTCTGATGCCAAACAACAGTTATGACAGGCTATTGGATCTTATTGAAGAAAAGAATCCAGATCTTGTTCTAACCCTGGAAACCAATAAGGTGTGGGAAGAAAAATTATCGGTGTTGGAAAAGGAATATCCTTACACAGTAAAGGTTCCTCAGGAAAATTTATATGGGATGCATCTATATTCAAAATTTGAATTAAATGACATTAAAGTGAAGTTTCTTATTAAAGAAGATATACCATCTATACATGGGTATGTGAAAATGAAAAATAAAAAACGGATTAAAATACATTGCTTGCATCCAAAACCGCCAAGCCCCACCGAAGATTTAACTTCGACAAACCGGGATGCAGAACTTTTGCTGGTGGGAAAAAGTGTGAACAGGAAAAAGGAATCTATTTTAGTATTTGGAGATTTAAATGACGTAGCGTGGTCCCGAACAACCCGCTTGTTTCAAAAGTTAAGCGGACTCCTGGATCCACGAATTGGAAGAGGGTTTTTTAATACATTTCATGCTGGTTATTTTCTCCTCCGCTGGCCTTTGGACCACGTGTTTCACACACGTGATTTCACACTAATTGAACTAGCTCGATTGAGGAATATAGGGTCTGACCATTTTCCAATTTATATAAAGCTTAATTATGAGCCAAGAGCTGAAATACTTCAGGATGAACCAGAGGATGCCAATGGAGAAGAGAAAGAATGGGCCGAGGAGAAAATAAATGATGGAAATCCCAAAGATAAAGAAGTTTAACCGGGGTTAAAAAATGGGGAAAGTTCTTTTAAGTTCTGGATATTTTGGCAATTGTCATTGGTAATTGGCTTTTCAATAAATCCAATTACTTTGTGGTATTTTTTTGCTAGTTTTTTGTCATAGTTATCAATGGAAGAAGTGACCATTATCACAAAAATATTCTTGTCAAGAGTAATACTTTCCAAATTTTTCAGAAATTCCCAGCCGTTCATCGCAGGCATGTTGATATCCAAAAGAATGAGAATATTTTTATCTTCAGTTTGGGTAAGATAATCTAATGCCAACCTTCCTTCTTTAAAAGAAAGAGGATTAGATGCTATGCTGCATCTTTGAAGAATCTTTTTTTGTACAAGAAGGACAATTTCGTCGTCATCAACAACAATAACCTGCAGCATTACATTCCTTTTATTGTTAACTGGCCTGTCTTATTACTAATATTTCTTAAAATTTGATCAAGCTCATAAGCCGAAGATATAATATTTTCAATTAAATCCAGCTTCCCCTCTACATCCCTTTGATTTTGAAGAAGATCTATTATTCCCATTATTCTTGCTAAAGGAGCTCGCACAACGTGAGACTGGGTCCAGGCTATATCTTTTAACCTGGCATTATGGCTCTCTATCTCCTTGATATATTCCTGTACAGTAGTTACATCCTGCATAGATCCTATGATTCTAACAGGTTTGCCGGTTTTGTCCTTTACAATATAACTCCTGTCCCAAATATGCTTATAATTACCATCATTGCATAAGAACCGGTATTCAATCTGGATTTGAGAATCTCCTTTTCTTAAAGCGTTTTTCACCCTTTTTTTAACCCTGGTAATATCTTCCGGATGCACCTTGGAATCCCACCACTCCCCGGAATAATCTATAGAGCATTTCTTATAGCCAAACATATTTTCGATCCCTTCATTATAACTTATTTTGTTATTTTCAATATCAAAATCCGTAATAGTATCACTAGTTGCCTTTGCCACAATATCATAGCGCTGAAGGCTTTCTATCAATTTTTTCTCCTGCTCAATGATTTCAGTTATATCACGGGAATTAGTAACAATGCCCTGAACAGCAGGATCTAAAAGTAGATTCGTAGCTATGGTTTCGATCCATCTCCAGGTTCCGTCAGAACTTTTAATCCTGTAAGGTGGAATTTGTTTTCGCTTGGTTTGCTTTAGTTCGTGAAAATATTCCTTTACAGTATCCCGGTCCTGTTTATGTATTAAATCGAAAAGATTATTTTCCATTAAGCCTTCTGAACTTATCCCTGTAACTGTTTTAGCCGAGGGACTCACATATTTAAAGCAGCCATTAAAATCCAGGATCGATACAAGATCAGATCCATCTTGTACCAGTGCCTTAAACCGCTGCTCACTTAAAATCAAAGCTCTTTCTGCTTCAACCTGGGCAGTAATATTATTGACGAGGCTAACTCTTGCAGGGATACCTTCAAAAATAATGGGGTTGCTTTGTACTTCAAGATAAATTTTCTCACCGTTCTTTTTCCTGTGATGAACTTTTATCCTGTAATAATCATCTTTTCTTTCTTTAATAATGTCTTCTATCTCAGGTTCAGTTTTAGAAGCCCAAATATCCCTAATGTGCATTTGCAAAAACTCTTCTCTTGAAAAGCCGTACAATTCAATTGCAGCATCATTAACACTTAAAAATTTAAAATCACCCCTACTCAAAACCCACATGGGCAATGGAGTAAAATCAAATAAAGATTTATATTTTTCTTCGGAGACTTTTAGTTGATTTTCAATTTTTTTACGTTCAAGACTTAGGTATATACTTTTTACGAGCTGATGGCGACTAAGCTCCTCTTTAATAAGATAATCTGAAATCCCCAAAGAAAACTCAGTCAATCCAAATTCTTTACTGGAATTTTCAGTTATAATAATTACAGGTAGTTTACTTGAAAGAGATAAAATTTCTTTTATTGAGTTAACAGAAGCAGGTCCTAATTGATTTAAATTATAAAGTACCAGATCTAAATTATTAAAAGAATTCTTTAATATTCTTTTAGCTTCGGTTACACAACAAGCTCTCGTAAGAAGAAAATTTTCACTCTCTTTTGTAAGGTATTTATTCAGTAGCAAGTAACCATCTTCATTATTGTCAATAACAAGAATTCGAAGCACCCGTTTTAAATATGCCATACACCTTAAGCTCTTAAAATTTTACTTAAAGAAGCTATATAGTTAATCTTTAGAATCGGGAATAGTAGACTTTCAGAGATTTTTAGGTTACAAAAAGCAAAGTAAATTTCAACAAGAGATTTTTTTAAATAATTCATAAGGGGGCAGACTTAGGGAATGGTAAATATAACAAATTTAGCTAAAGTTCCCGGCTCCTTTGATACTATTTAAAAATATAAATAGTTGATTATAATGATGCATTATATAAAAGCAGCAGCAGTAGTTTTAGTCCAATATTATAATTAAAAAAGTGTTTTTCTGATCTCTATTCCTGCAGCAAAATTGGGAGAATCAATGGAATTAAAATCAGCACCTAGTAGGAGGTTAACATCAAAATTTCTTTGCACAACTTTTAAATCTAAATAAGTGGAAAGTATTTCGCTTTGGACATCTTCTGTACCACCTTTCGCTCCATAATTTCTGCGATAACTAGAAAGAATTTTATAAGGAAGGTTATTAAATGCACTACCTGAGAATCCTATGTGATGCGCTATGAGATTATTGGTTCCTATCCTAAATCGTTCATCATCTACGGTAATAAAAGGAACTCCCAGAACTTTTCCTTCGTAGGTCCAGCCAGAGCGATAAAGGTTGTTATTGAAATAATTGTCAGCCCCATCAGATGTTGGGGTCGATTTACTTTGATTGCGGGTATAATAGAATTCGTAAATGAAGGAATCTATCCATTTACCGGGTTGCTGATCCTGAATAAATATACCGTATCGACCATCAGGGGTATTTCTTAATATTCTACCTGACCCATCTTCAAAGAGGTGATTATAAATTAAATCAATATCGTAGTTTCTAAAGGTGGTTTTGATACCAAATTCATAGCTCCCCAGGTGGTTTCCTAACGCATTTGCTTCTTCCCCACCTACGTCCTCACTACCCTCTTTACCTGAAAATACTCTTAGGTAATCATTAAATCCTCCCGGAAGTTTTCCGTAATCCGGAGATGTTCCTGCCCATTGAACAAAATGTTGTAGTCCAAGTCTAAATTGGAAATTTCTAATCTTATCAAAATTCAGGTGAAAGCTTTTATGATGAATCCGGGTATTACTAACATATCGATCATCATCGGTAATAAACTCTTCTAAGCTTGCCTCAAAAGCTAAACCTGCAGATCGCAGGAGGTAAACAGGTCTTGTAGTGGAAATGCTTATTCCCGGTAAAGGTCTGGCATTTAATGACCAAAGAATATTAGAGTTAGAGGCACT
>CAZXEY010000027.1:0-27740 GCA_964639695.1 uncultured Antarcticibacterium sp.
AATTCCCTTTAAAACGTGGAGGGAATTGCTCCCCATTTTATAGGATTTATGTAAATCTTTAATTTGGATCATAACACTAAAATTTTCTTCAGCAAAAACAATCGCAGAAGAATACCCATTAGACATTTATTTACAGGATTTGTTACATCTGTAAATGTTATGAAATTGTTAAATTTAACGTATGTTTAAGAAGTTGAAGATTTCCTGCGGCGCAGGCTTCGGTAGATAAAATAAGCGATACCGCCAATTAACACATAAGGAAATATCATTAAATACAGGATGCCGTCGTTAATCCCTTTCGCTGCTGATTGTGACCCTTCACTTTCAAGTACAGCACGACACATAGCACACTGGGCCTGCATCAAAACCGGCATTAGGGCAATAATAACAAATGATATAATTCCTTTAATTTTCATAGATCCAAATCTGGTGCAAAGATAAGAATTAATAGTAGGGCCACATAAAAATGTAAACAAGAACTCCGGTTATTGCCACATAAAGCCAGATTGGGAAAGTCCATTTGGCTATTTTCTTATGCTTTTCATTCTGGCCGGTCAAGCCCCTGTAAATGGTAAACAGTACCAGGGGAACTATAATGGCCGAAAGTACTATATGTGTAATTAGAATAAAGAAATAGATAAAGCGTAAAGCGCCCTCACCACCAAATGGCACAGGATCGTTACTTATCTTGGAAATAACATAACTAACCAAAAATACAGTAGAAAGTCCAAAAGCGGCAATCATTAACTGCCTGTGCATCTTGTAATCTTTTGCCTTAATAAAGAAATATCCCAATATGAGCAGGATCGCAGTTGCTCCATTGAGAATTGCGTGAAACATTGGAAAAGTGCCCGATTGCGTTTCGAAAATATTATAGCGCTCAGGGAGGTACATAAGGATTAATACCACTACAGGAACTACGATGGATAGCGCCAGAATAGTTGGGATAGCTATTTTATCAAGTTTAACAGAAACCATCACAATAATTTTTTTATATCTTCTATTAGAATATCAATTTCCGGCCCTTCTTCCCCCTCTGTAACAGATTTATTTCTTTCAACATAACCCCGGTAATAAATTATAGGATTCCCAAACCTGTCCATTCTGGATCTAACGTAACCTTCTTTATCTATAAGTGCAAATAAGCCGGAATGAGCAAATCCACCTTCTACTTCGGCATTTTCATTTGCGAAAATTCCGAAGCCGGTATTGGCAAGATCATAGATCTTCTCCCGGTCTCCGGTTAAAAAATGCCAGTTAGGATTATCTATACCATAATTCTCGGCGTAATTCTTAAGAACGGCAGGAGAATCGTGCTTTGGATCTATTGTAATAGAGGCAATTCCAAAATCTTTTGCCCCTTTAAATTCTTCATGAACCTCCACAAGATTCTGGTTCATTACAGGACAAATGGAAGGACAGGTAGTGAAAAAGAATTCTACCACATATACCTTCCCAAGAAAATCTTCATTAGTAATCGTATCTCCTTCCTGATTTACAAATTGAAAATCCTGAACCTTTTTCCTTTTATCATATTGAACAATGTAAGCCAGTTCTTCTGAATCTGTTTCCTTTGCGTTAGGAAGATTCATCCTGCCGGCTTCCACGATACTGTTATTTTGAAACCGATCTACAATTCGCGGAATAAAAATGATCCCAAAAATCAAAATGATCAAAGAAATTCCAATATAAGATTTGTTGTTCATAAAATTATTTCTCCTGAAATCTGTTGTTTTTCTTCAATGCCAGGCGATATTCTGCAAGCATTACCTTCACATCATCATTCATTTTATTATTTAATTCAGAAACCGATCTGGAATCATATCCATACAGCATCCCTATGTCTTCATCATCATTACGGCCCCGAAGGTTGGCATCCTTATCTACAATAAAAATATAAGGGGTATTTAAGTTCTCATCCAAAGTGATATCCGTTTCAAAACTTTGAAAAATTTCCTTTACTTCTTCAGGTTTGGCAAATACAAATTTCCAGTTTTTAGTAGCCGACACGCCTTCAAATTCCTTCACAAATCCTGCCACTTCCCCTTCAGTCCCTTCCGGAAGGATAATAACAAACTGAAAATCCTTGAACTCATAAAACCGCTTCAGGATCTTTTGATCGAGGTTAAAAGTATTGCCTTTAAAGGATTCCGGATTTGAACCAAAAAAAGCCACTATGCTTATTTTATCCTGAAAGGTGACTGCTGAATCTTTACTGGTAGGTAGATGAGATATATCTTTCACTTCTTTGGTAAGAACCGGAAGTTTGGCAAAATTATTTACTCCTGAAGAGAAAAAAAG
Source organism: uncultured Antarcticibacterium sp. (assembly GCA_964639695.1). Taxonomy (GTDB): domain Bacteria; phylum Bacteroidota; class Bacteroidia; order Flavobacteriales; family Flavobacteriaceae; genus Gillisia. Next base: position 2,302 of record CAZXEY010000027.1, read on the forward strand.
GTATGCGACAATAGGCAAAACAAATAAGACTCCGAGAACAAAAAATTTCTTCATAAATCCCACTTTAATACGGGAGTACAAAAATAAAAAGACGGTTTTAGAAAACCGTCTTTTACTTCGTTTTTAACTTTTAAAAGTCCCAGGCGACCTTGTTCGTCCTGTATACTTCGTAGATATAATCTCCCTCAATAAGAAGAATAAATATCAAATAACTAATAAGGAATATTGCTGTCCAGACTATTGCTCTTCTTAGTCCTTTACTTTCACCCTCAAGGTGCATAAATGACCAGGCAATATAGTAGGCTTTATATATAGTTAACAGGATAAAGATCCAGTTAAGTAATTTTAAACTAAGAAAATCAGTATCGACAAGAAAATCGGGTTTTATAATCCCCAGAACAACTTCAACAAGAGTTACTATAGACAGTAAAATAAATACCATCCATATTCTCTTAGTATTAGATTCGTGACCGTGTGAAGAACTATGTGCCATTTTTATTTATTTCAGAATTAAACCAGGTAAAAGAAAGTAAATACAAATACCCAAACTAAATCAACAAAGTGCCAGTACAAACCAACTTTCTCAACCATCTCGTAATTTCGTCTCTTCTCGTAAGTTCCAAGAATAACGTTGAAGAATATAATTATATTAATAATTACTCCAGAGAATACGTGGAAACCGTGAAAACCTGTAATAAAGAAGAAGAAATCTGCAAACAAAGGAACTCCGTATTCGTTTTGCACCAGGTTCGCTCCTTCAACAATACCAACTGCTTCGGTTTGAAGTTTTTGTAAAGATTCTGCCCGGTTTAAAATTGTTTTTTCACCTTCTTCATTTAATATTTGCGTACGGATCAATAGATCTTCATTGGCCGCAAAACTGGCTGTAACTTCCTCAACCGTAAAAGTAGGCAAAGCAGGCTCATCTGTAAACCAAAGCCCGTTAGACCTTAAATGCTGCTCCCTCACCCGCGGTGTAGCCACAACAAATTCGTCCAGAGCTACTCTTTTACCATCAGTATCTACAAACTGAAGGATATTTCCTCAACGTGTAGTTAGAGCTCAAAATTCACCCTGGATAAAGTTTTTCCACTCCCAGGCCTGTGACCCAAGAAAGATAGCACCCCCAATAATAGTAAGGAACATGTAAAAAGCAACTTTATCCTTTTTCATCTGGTGGCCCGCATCTACTGCAAGCACCATCGTTACAGATGAGAAAATAAGAATAAATGTCATTAAAGCTACATAGTACATTGGAGCATCGACCCCATGTAAGAACGGGAAGTGATTAAACACCTCATCGGCAATAGGCCAGGAATTTACATACTTAAATCGGGAGAAACCGTAAGCAGCCAAAAATCCGGAAAAAGTAAGAGCATCGGAAACGATGAAAAACCACATCATCATTTTACCATAACTTGCCCTTAAAGGTTCGTTTCCACCGCCCCAGGTTTTGCCTTCGGTGCCTGTTCTAATAACAGTAGCTTCCATATGGAGATATTGAATTTAAAGTGATGCGCAAAAATACGCAAATTTATTATCTAAAGAAATATAAAAACACAAACAGGTACACCCACAGCGCATCCAGGAAGTGCCAGAAGGTCGCACCCAGCTCAAATCCAAGCATTTGCCCCGGAAAGTAGCGTTGTTTAAAATGGTTATAAATTAACACCAAAAGCACAATAAGCCCAGCTTTAAGATGGGCAAGATGGGCAAGGATTACAACATAAATAAAAGATGTTGTAATCGTACTTTCACTTCCTGTAAAATAATAACCGGCAGCAATGATCTCTGAAAAGCTTTGAAATTGCAAAACCACGAATGCGATTCCCAAAGCCAATGTGCCCAGCAAAAATCCTGTTGCCTTTTTTAACTCCCCTCCTGCTATGGATTTTCCTCCAAGGTGAAGAGTAAGACTACTCAATATAATCACCAGCGTACTCCAGTAAGTAGAAGCCGGTAATTCAAAATCGGTTAACCAGTCGGGCCTGCTTTTACTAACTACATAAGCACTCGTTAACCCGGCAAACATCATGATCATACTTATGATCCCGAACCAGAGCATCATTTTCTTTGCCCGGCCCACTTTATGTTCAATTGAACCTTCTGTTAAATCCATTGTCTTATAAATTTATCTAAAACATATATTATTTGCAGCAATGTGATATAGGAAACACTTGCGAACATTAATTTTTTTGCAGCTTTGGCAGTGCGTTTTTTGTAAAGCTTTACAGCATAATACAACATTCCAAGTCCAAGCAAAAATACCAGCACCCCCGCAACCGGAGTTAAATATAATCTTCCCGTGACACCGAAAACCGGTATTAACGACACCATTATGGTCCATAAAGTATACAGGATCACCTGCACAGCTGTTCCTTTATCCCTTTTCCCGGTGGGAAGCATAAAGAACCCACCTTTTTTATAGTCGTCATACAGCCACCAGCCTATCGCCCAAAAGTGCGGAAATTGCCAAAAAAATTGGACCATAAACAAAGTTCCCGGCTCAATTCCAAATTCGTTTGTTGCAGCCACCCATCCCAGCATAAAAGGAATTGCGCCCGGAAATGCTCCAACAAAAACAGATAAGGGGGTTTTGGTTTTTAAAGGTGTGTAAACACTTACATATAAGAAGATACTTACCGCGCCAAACATAGCGGTTTTAGGATTAATGATATAAAGGACAATTAATCCCAAAAGAGTAAAAGTACCGGCAATTAAAAAAGCTGTTGCTACAGACATCCTACCCGAGGGGATAGGCCGGTTTTTTGTTCGATCCATTAAAGCATCAAGATCCCGCTCTATGATCTGGTTGTAAGCATTAGAAGCTCCAACCATAAAATATCCACCAATTGCAAGTAGTAAAACTGTTACAAAATCAAGAACCTCTGCACCAAGAAAATATCCTGCAACCGAAGAAAATACCACGCTGATCGCCAGACGCATCTTTGTGATCTCCTTAAAGTCCTGCAGCACCGAAACAGTAGGCGTATGTACGCGGGTATTACTCAAAAAAGGGCAATTTTAATTGGGTGCAAAGATACTGCTTAATAAGGTTTTAACAAGAACCCTTTACTGTTAATTTTCAGGAGAACTGAAAATTATAAAATTCTAAATTACTGAACCTTAGTAATCGAAATACCAATTAAAAATATCTGTGCGTAAACCAATGTTAAACCACACCGTATTTTCTGCAAAAGTTTGAGGAGTGTTTTCAAGCGGATTAAAATCCCGGTAGATCAAACTTGCGAAAACTTTTAAATTGGTAACAGGATTTACAATATATCCTGCTTCAAATTCAGAAAAGAAAGAAGTAGTAGTATTTCCCTGCCCTATTTCAACATCTGTATCAAAAGGTCGTTCTCTTTCACTGCGGTAAATGTTTCCGCCGTAAAAAAAATCATCTTTTTCATCGTTAAAGTCGAATCCCCGCTCTCCCAGAACAATTTTAGCACTTCCATACCAACGCTCATGCCGGTATCTTGCAATGGTAACAAATTCCCTGAAATTAGCTCCCCATAAATGCGCCATCGACTGGTTGTTGTGGCCATAGTTAAGAACTACAGAGTTGTGGGAATAGGTATAAGGCCGCACCTGATTATATTCTGCCTGCAGGTAAAGATTTGGAACATTAAAAGCATCGTAATATTTTGCGCCCAGCTGGAAACCTAATTTATTCTTCCAGCTTTGTTCACCGCCAAATACTTCTACAGATGAAAATTCATCTATAAGCCACTGCCCATAAAGGTTTACCTGGTTGCTGAGTTTATATTTTCCCGTAATACCTATTATGGCATTTCCTCCCCTGGCACCTGTTGAGAATTCTATGGATCTATAAAAGATCACGGGATTTAAATAATTTATATCGAATCCACGCCCGTTATCATTCTGCCAGATAACAGATTCAAATAATCCCAGGTTGAATCTTTTGGTTAGATTAAGGCTCAGGTAATGATTAGCCATGTATTTTGTACGGTAAGAACCTTCGGCTGCTACTTCCTCCCTAACATCCCTTAGGGACATCCAGGTATTTGTATATTTTAATTTCCAGAACTGCGTGTTGAGCTTAAAATAAGGATGAGGACTCGCGTTGTCACTCATTAATAATGACCGGTACCCATCACCAATAAAATTATTGCCATGGCCAAACTGTAGATTGAAAAATTTTGAAGGTCTGTAAGAAAGATAACCTTCAGCCACAGGGTAATCATATCCATTATCCATAAAATCTTTGGCAATGCCTCTTCCTGGAACTATTGCCACTCCACTCCCCATAAAAGGAGCAATACTTTCGGCATAGCGGTTATAATAATCTGCAAATCTTCCCTGGCTTTCAAATACCACGGTATAAAAATTAAAGTTTTCACCTAAACCACCCTGGAAAACAGCACCACGGGTATTATTATAAGTAAAGTCAAATTCACTTCCAAAATCCTTTCCCAGTTGAAGATCCAGGATTAAATCACCTGTAAACCAATAATCATCCCCCTGGAAGGTTACCAGGTGTTCATTCCAAATTTTTCGTCCCAGATAAGTATCCACGTCCTTCATCATTTGAGCCCGTTCCAGCTCAAAACTGTAATAGTCTGAAACATCATTGTAGAGAAAAGGCTTTGAGGCAGTATGTGCATTTGTTCCAATCCGGTTCATCGCAGCATCAAACCTACTGTATAACTCGTGAGAAAAAGGAATTCTCAGGTTACTTTGAGGTTCTTTATAATTAAAAGGTAAAGAAGTAATGGAATCGTATTCATTTACCGGAAGCCTGTTTATTTTTACCGGCCGGCTTTTTTCTTCTGAAACTGCTACCGGAGAATTTTCTGTCCCCACTTCAAGTGGCTGGACGCGGTCAAGCGGAATTCGCAGAGGCATTCTGAATTGTGCAAAGGTTGGTTTCCCATTGTAAGTGGCAGGCTCTACCGGAGGCAGCTCCTTAAAAACCCGCGTGATCTCCTCCTTTAGTTCAGGATATATTGCATCAACATAGATAACCTGAAATTTTCCTTCTTTATCTACTTCAAATAAAACAGCTACTTCCCCTTTGTAGTTTTCAGAAACCACCCTGGCAGGCAATTGAAAATTAGAAATTATAAAAGTTAGCAGCTGGTTTTTAAAGCAAGCTTCTTCATTGGGAAAGTCTACATTTTCACATTCGGGAAAAACAGGAAAGGTCTCCAGTGTATTTGCCTGATCCTGGGAAAAAAGAAAAATGGTGTTCAGGAAAAATAACAGGCATCCTAAGTACTTCATAAAGGGGCGAAAGATTAGTAAATCGGAAACGGGCGAAAGATACTGTTTTTTTTAATCCTTTAAATTCTATAAAAGAAAAATTCCCAAACTGCCGGGCAATTTGGGAATTTACTATTAAATATTTTGAATTAATCCTGAACCTGGAATACAATAGGCAATGAATACATTACCCCAACCGGCTTACCTCTTTGTTTACCGGGCTGCATTTTTGGAAGAGAGTTAATAACTCTTGCTGCTTCCTGCTCTAATCTTGGGTGCGGAGCACGAGACCGAACATCAACAATATTTCCTGTTTTATCTATTTTAAACTGTACGATAATTCTGTTTACACCGGTTAGTCCTAACTGGCTTCCAAGATCTGTGTTAAATTTCTTATTCACGAAATCCTGAACCTTTTCACTCATACATTTTTTACGTTGATCGTTATTGGTCATTTTCTCACAACCAGGAAAGATCGGCACGTTTTCAATAACTGCGAATGGAACATCGGCAATTTCTTCTTCAACAGGAGCTTCAACCACTTCTCTTACTTCCACTATTTCTTTTTGATTAGTCTCAGTAGATTCGATAATATCTTCTTCTACTTCTTCCTCATCCTCTACAACCTCAATAATTTCCGGTGCCGGTGGTGGCGGTGGTGGTGGCGGTGGCGTATTTAGTATTTCAGTGATTGGAATTTCTTCATCGTCAAGATCTCCTAAATCCAGTTCACCTATATCGGTATTATCTCTATCATAGGTCTTCCATTCAATGGCACCATATGTAATTAATAATACAAGGATAAGGCCCAACTGAAGGAAGAGAACGCTTCGTCTTGTTAAATCGGCTTTTGGATTTTTCTTGGGTTCCATAATTCGTTATAATTAATAAAGGTTGCTAATGTAAAAATTATTTTTATAAAAACGAACTTATCATGCGTTTAACCCTATTAATAAAGCTCTTAAAAATAATAAAAAAGAGCAGGGCAAAAATAACGCCGGTCGTATTCGCCAAAACGTCTGACCAATCTGGCTGTCGATAACTTGTTAAAGTCCCCTGTAAAACTTCAATAAACATACCAAAGAGGGTGATTGCTAAGGAAATCTTTATAAATCCACCGATTTCATGCTGATCTGATTCTTTTCTTACCACTAAATAAAAAAACCATATCGCACCAAGGCAAAAATATGCGAGTCCATGCAGCATTTTATCTGTAGGACTAAAGGTCCCAACAGAAAGATCACCAAGTTGAACAAGGGAAAGTGCTGTTATTAACAGGGAATATAAAACCGCTAAAAAAAGGACAACCTTATCCGCCAATTAGTTCTTTATAATCTTCAGAACTTAAAAGATCATCAATTTCGCTTTCGTCTGAAATTTTGATCTTCACCATCCATCCATCTCCATAAGGATCTGAATTCACTTTTTCAGGTGCATCTTCAAGAGAAGAATTAAACTCCAGGATCTCCCCTGAAAGTGGTAAAAACAAGTCTGAAACAGTTTTAACTGCTTCTACTGTTCCAAACACTTCTTCGCGGTCAAGGCTATCACCAACAGTTTCTATTTCTACATAAACGATATCACCTAATTCCCCCTGGGCGAAATCTGTAACACCTACTGTTGCCACGTCACCTTCGATCCTTACCCATTCGTGATCTTTGGTATATTTTAATTCTTTCGGAATATTCATAAAATTGGTTTTTTATTGAGGCAAAGTTAATTTTTTATTAGTTTCAGTCCAATTGCAAATTTCATTAATTTCCGAAATTATAGCGTAAGGTGACACCCGATCTAATTGTGGTTTGAGGAAAAGCAGTGGACACAGCATATTCAGAAAATGTATGGTCGTAATAAATTAGAGCGGTTAGGTTTTTTGACAGGGCATAATCTGCCACAAAATTAATAGACCAAAGATCCTGGCCTGCAATCACCTGGCTTGTTTCAAGATCTAAATATCTTATAATGTTCACATTTTGACGATAAGCAATGTCTGCTTTAAAATTAAGGTCACTGCTAAGAACCCTGCTCCTGCCACCCATTTTGGTAACTATTTTAAAATCTTTGATCCTGTAACCTAATCCTACCACATATTCATTTCCTTTAATTTCAGTTAAAAGGTTATTGTCAAAACTTAAAGATAAAGCTCTGTCTTTACGAATTTCAGCTAAAACTCTTATAGCATCATTGGTCTCAAGATCCACCCTGATCAAAGGGCTAAAAACTTCGGTTAAATTAATGTTGGAGAAAAGAAATCTGCTTTTAAAATTATTTGCCTGGTTGAATTCAAACGGCCGTGCAGGATTATAATCCAAATTTGTCTGGAACTGGTTGATGGTGTATCCTGCACGATAACCATGATTTAATGAAAACCTCCTGAAGTTCTTTTTAAAGAAAGGAAGTCTCATAAAACCTGTGTATTTTATATCCCAGTTTGGCAACGGGAAATTCCTGAAGGCTCCTAATTTTATAGAGGATGCATCTACCCCTGTATATGCTGCCACGAAAGCCGGTAACAGTACAGCCTGGCTGGAACGCCCAAATCCTATGGGATAACCTTCTGCATCAATATTATTTGGATCTCTGCCACTTTCTTCAGCGAGCCTTCTTGCAACTTCAAGCCTGTTCTCCCTAAAGGTTTCAAAAGTTTCAGAAAATGCGGCGTTGTTTTTATTAAATGCTGTTGCTATTAAAATTGTGGAAATATTAAAATTTCCGAAGTTATAAGGCGTAAGAGAAATATACTCCAGCTCAACTGGGCTCACCCTATAACTTTCTGAATAAGTTTGGGAATAGATCCTGTTGGCACTAAGGTCTATAGTAAGATCGGGTAAAAAACTTAGCGATGCCTGTGCATCCAACTGCTGATTTTTAACTGCTGTATATTGTTGGTTGAAATCCTGGTACAAAGTCAACCAGCCACGTCTTGCCGCTAATTGTCTAACATCCTCCTGCCTACCCAGGGTAAAGCCTAAAGTGGGCTGTAAAGTCCCCATAAAACCTATACTCTCGGTATATCCCGGTAAGAATATCCCGCGGTTTTCCCTGTAAGTTACCTGCAATCTTTTTAAAGCAGTTGCAAAATCTATCATTCTGTTATAAGCCCTGTCACCTGCACTCAGCTTTTGTTCTGCAACAGGTTTTGCCCCCTGATTTTTTTGAAGTGTGGGCACAGCTGCACTTCGCTGTTGTACAGTTACAGGAGTAGATTTTCGCAGGTTTAAGCCAAGGTATTTATAAAGGTCCTGCATCTCCATTCCTGCATTGATTTGGTGGATACTTGCATTTTGCACCGCATTACCAAGATCTGGAATTCCTTCCAGGGATCTATTAATTAGCGATCCCCTCTGCCACTGGAAATCCCCGGTATAAGAATAAGTGGCTTTTACAAACCTTAGGATCGGCAGCTTACTGAATGGTAATTCGTAATTAACCTGTAAGGTTTGGAAATGCTGATTTGGATCTCCTATTTCAAAAAACTCATCCCACAATCCAATCGTATTATCGGCAATGTTGTTCTCATCTATATAATTCCGTATAATCCTGTTATTGGTTGCATTAAAGCTAAACTGAAGGGATTTTGTGAGGTTATAATTGACCCTGTACTGCCAGTCGAATAAATAGTTACGCTGGTACAAAACAGGAATTCCTATATCATTAGGAGTTAAAGTGATCTCCCGAAACTTTTGAGCATTATACTGCCGGAAAATATTTGAACTTACAGAAACGTTGGTTGGCAAAGGATTAAAATTGAAATCTCTAACTAAAGCGTAATAATCGCTGCTATCCAGCGCAGTAATATTTTTAAAAGGCTCGATAGAGTAAGGAGTAAAACTGTAATCGTATATAGCACCCACACGAACACTTTTACTCAAGGCCTGTTCTACTTCAAAGTCCCTGTGCTTAATTTCGTTATAGGATGTGGAAACCGAGAAATTCTCAATATCATAAGGCATGGGTTTAGACTCCCCTATTCTTTCCTTTCGTAAACCGATTACATTGACGCTTTCCCGTTTTGTATAAATTTCTGATTGTTCCCTTACGCGTTCTCTTTCCCCCGGATCCACAATTTCACTCAACCTGTTTTCCAGTTCCAGATCCAGGAATTCCTGATCAAACTTTGGAGTGATAAGTTCTTCCCCGCGACTATAGTTAAATGGAATTCTTACTCCCCACCTTGGAGGCAGCAATTGTCCTACATTTAAGTTGGTTACCACATCATATTGCTGCAGGTCTTCCCTGCTCCTTTGGTTCGGCCCCTGGTCTAAAGTTCCAAATCCTATTGTACTCTTTCTTCCTGTTGCCGAAACATTTGCAAAATCTGCAACATTAGCATCCATATTTACAATAGCTGCCCATCCTCCTTCATTATCAAGTTCAGATAATCGCAATTCATTGAACCAGACCTCCCCACAAATTTCTGCCGATTCAAATTCCGGAGTACCATTTTTCACTCCCAGCATCAATAATCGTATGTTCCCGAAACTGGGATTTCCTTTCACCCCTATGCGCAGTTTTCCTATTTGATAAGGATCTTCAGCATCTGTTAGATCTAGATCTTCGGTAAAATAATGGATCTCTGTGGAACGCAATGAGGGATCGCCCAGCACTTTTGTCTTTACCCTTTGAAGAAGTTCCAGCGGGAGGAAAACGCGATTCGATGCGGGCCAGATCTCTTCTGCAGAGGTGGCACCAAAGATGGTAGGGGTTAACGGTATTTCAATTTGATAATAGTTCTCTGTAAAATCGATCCCCATTCTTATAAACGCTACCATTTGTCCCTCTTTTAGAGGCACTTCGTTTACAAAGGATTCTGCGTGAACGAACATCTCCAGATTCTTATACTGCCGCATATCGATCTGGAAATTTTTATAAACCGCACGGGCATCCTGTGGCTCCAAACCGCACACTCTTATAGAAAGGGATTGCTCATTTTGCCTTATGTTCGTATTGTTATTAAATAACTCTTCCCTTACCACTCCGGGGGGCAATACATAAGGAATGGGTTCCCTGTTCTCATTTTCTTCGATATTAACGGCAGCCACTTCAAACAAAGTGCCTTCGTTATTTACAGGTTCACGAGGTGTATCAGGATCTAAACTCCTGTTATAACGGCGATAATCTCCTCTTACAAGATCCATGGTAGCAAATCTTAAGATGGTAGGATCTTCAAAACCGGTTAAAAACATCCTCATAAACCGTATAGACCTAAAATCTGCAATACCTCCCTTTGCCCCGGTCGGTTCAAAAATCGGCACTTTAAATTGCACCCATCTCACAGGAATTTGCTGCCCGTTGGGCAATGGGGCATTAAGCACTTTAACATCAGTGATATAGCGATTGTTATCTATGTTCATCCCGGGAAAAACAGGAATGTCATACTCAAAATAACTGTTGATGGTATTCATCGTATTATCCCTGTTCAAATCCTCTGTGGTTGGCAAGGTAGAATTACCCCGGTTGGTATCTCCAACTTCGGGAGGTGAATTTCCATCTGTCCCGTTATAATTCCTGTACCGTTGAACAACATTTCCTGTTGTGTTCAGGAAATATTCATAATTATCGGCAGAAGGATCTGGAAGGTTTCCAAAGTTTGGAAATTTTATAGCTTCACTGGCATCATCCAGCCCGTCAAATCCCACATCCTGGTTCAACCTCGCCTGCCCTTCTGTATCAAAAGCATAAATTAAAGATTGATCTCCAGGAACAACACCAAACGGGGTTTCTATTATTCTTCCGGCTACACCATCTGGTGGTAAACCATTTTCATACTGCTTACGCCCGTCTTTTAAAACATCTTCGGAAATGTTACCCAGATTAAATACAATTTTTCCTCCTGTATTTCCGGCATTTTCAGGATATATAAAAGGATCCATCATCCAAAACTGAATAAATTCTACGTTCGACTGCTCAAAATTCGTAGAATTTAATGCACGGGTAATCCCGCCAAAATTTAATTCGGGATTACTCAAAGTATTACTTCCTGCAGCTGATGGCCGGAAGTTATAAGGCCCACGCTCCCCTGGAAAATAGGCTAGATCCATTGTATAGATCACCTGTGGCTGCCCCTGTATAACATCGGTATTAGGGAAAATCTCATTCAGGAAAACCCTTCGCGCTGCAAACGTTGAAAGATCTGCTTCAGAAATTCCATCGGGTCTGCGGCTGCTATAAAAGATAGGATCTACAGTATACCAGGAAAGTTTTGCTCTTTTGTAACCAGTGGCAAGATCTTCATTAGCGAGTTCTCCACCAAAATCCAGCGGAGGAGATGATAATTCCCAGCTTAAAGGATTATTTATTGAAATCGAGGTTTGAGAAGCTTCGAAATCATCTATGTAAGTTGTTGCTTTTTGATCAAAATCATTAACATTTGGCGCTCCAGGTTGCAGGTAAGCAAATTCTCCGCGAATAGAGAAACTGGAAGGCACATCGGTATCAATATTTGGCAATTTATTAACCAATCTTGTAAGAAAGGGTACCTCTGTACTATAAGCTGCACTTAACCCATAAATGGAATTATTTACAGGCTCATAGCTATAATTCGCTTTTTGAGTTAATGGACGTTCCCGTAAATTTAAAAAGGTACCACCAATAATAAAATTCTCGTTAAACTGGTGTTCCACATTTATACCGGTAAATCTTTTGGATTGCTGCCCGAATAAGGCGTTATTCTCAGTATTTACCTGGATAGGAATATTAGATGCAAGTAAAGCGTCATCTATGATTTGCACCCTCCCAAGCTGATAATTCACGACATAATCCACACCCTCCTGGAGGATTCTTCCCCCGGCAGTCACAGTAACAGAACCCTGCGGCAGGTTAAATCCTATAGGAATTCCTTCAACCTGACCAGATTTATACCTCCCCTTTAACTGAAACTTATTCTTATCTGCATCTTCCTGTTCTGCCTGTATCTTCGTGGTTCTGTAAAGCGACCTGAAAACATATTTCTCCTGATTCGCATTCCAGGTGGCTGGAATGTCATAATCTGATGCTCCCCCGGGAGTGAGATCCAGTTTATCAAAAAGGTGTTTTCCAAAAGGTTCTGCAGTGGTAAAGATTACAAGTCCATTTCTGGGATCTATAGTGATTCCCGGAACGTAATCAAAAAACCCATCTCCTCCTACTACAGGATCATTATTGAAATTAAGCCGGTCCAGATTAAAAACCCTTAGCAAAGTAGTTTCTGAAACATCGGGAGGAAGGGGTACATCCCCTACCGGAAAAATATAATTTATTGGCTGTGGATCTGTATACAAAATATTTAGCCTGAAGTCATCCTTTTCCAACTGGAAAGCTCCAAGGCTGTAAATATTCTTCATCATCAGGTCCCAGATGGGCTCGTTTACTATGGTAAGAGTGCTTTTTAGCAGCTTAACTACCAGATTTTGGTTAATTCTTACTCCATCTTCTCCACCTCCTATGTTGGCATCTACTCCATCATTGGCAAATTCCCCTACCTGATAAACCCGTCCGTTTACGGTATATTGATAGGCAACCGCTAAAATTTCATCATTGCTCAATCGCTGATTCAACGAAATATATCCCAATCTTGGGTGAAGGGTATATTCGGTAGGCTTTAACTGCCGGGCATTCTCAAGACTGGCATAATCCACCCCTTCAGCAACTGTTAATGGACCAAAACCTCTTTGTACCGATGAAATTTCCCGAATTGCAGGGGTCAGAACACTTTGACCGGGGCCTGTTATTCCAAAGGGATTTAAATCATTATTGGCATTATCTGGAAACGCCCCTGGAGGCCTGTTGAAGAATCCTGCCGGTAGATTGTTTAATCCAATATTGCCGGGGACATTGGTTTCACCCAAATCCTGGATTCCAACTATATTCCTTGTATCATTAAGATTTTGAATGTTATTGGTCCTGTTGGTCACCCAAACCTGAATTCGCTGAATTTGGATGTTACTGTTGATAAACGGATAATTTTCCAGGGCCTCATCATAGTGATCCCGAAAGTAATGAGCCAGGAAAAAGTGCCTGTCCTGATCATAATCCAGCGCAAACCGCTCAAATTCCTCAATGGTAGCCCCTCCTTCTACATTAACCGTTCTTCTTTCTGACTTTTGTTCAGAAAAAACACCAGTTATACGGGTTCTGCCAAACTGAAGTTCTGTTTTAAATCCGAATAAACTCTGCGCCCCCTGAATTAATGCACTGTTCAATGGCATATTTACGTTACCGACTTCTATTTTTCTTACAATATCATCGTCCGTTGGAGTATATTCAAGTTTTAACTGGTTCTGAAAATCGAAAGTAGACTCTGTATCGTAATTAGCAGTTATCTGTAACCTTGTTCCAACCCTACCCAGTAAACTCAGCTGGATTCGTTGATCAAAGTCGAAGGTTAAATTGCTTCGGTTTCTTGGGGAAAAAGCGGGATTATCCTGTCTTGTATAAAGCAACCCTAAATCCATAGCCACGCTACCCTGGGGTACGACTTCAATTTCATTTCCCCCAAAGATGCTTTGAAAAAAACCAGAATTAACATAATAACTAGGCAGCAGATCCTGCTGGGTTGCAGGATCGCCATCGCGGTTTCCTGCGATTGCATTGTTCTTTTGTTTAAAATAATTCCGGATTTCTTCCTGAATAACCAGTTCCTGGTATTCTGCAGGAGTAAGTATTAAGGGAATGGAGAGGTTGTAAGGCCCCAGCCTTTCATTATAAACATAACGGTCCAGAACAGGATCGTATTCATAACCCGCAACAATACTGGTGGGGTTAGGAAGGGTTATCCTGCCGGTTGCATACCCAGTTCGGGTGGTATCCTGCGGTACCGGGGTTTCCTGAGCATATAAAGTTTGAGAAAAAGCAAAAATCCAAAAAACTCCAAGCAGAAATGGAAAATGCAATTTCGGGTAATAATTTCTCAAGGTTAGTTAGAATGAAATTATAAATTCTTTAATGCCAGCTTAATGATAGTTTCCACGGTAGGGTCGGCATTTTCCTTCATTATTCGATCAACAACTTTCTCTGCTGGCTTACGGGCGAAACCTAAGGTTTCTAAAGCTGATAACGCTTCTTCTTTATTTGTATTGCTTTGAGAAATAAAAACTTCTCCTTCTCCAAATATCTTTAAAACCTTATCCTTTAGATCTAATATTACCCTTTGAGCTGTTTTTGCTCCTATCCCCTTAATGCTTTGAATAGTAGCAACGTTCCCTGAAGCTATTGCTTCCATAGTTTGTTTAGGCTCCAATGAAGAAAGCATCGTACGTGCCGTACTTGCTCCAACTCCGGAAACAGAGATTAACAATTTGAATAACTCTCTTTCAGATCGTTCCATAAACCCAAAAAGTGTATGGGAATCTTCTTTAATTTGTAAATGAGTATACAGTTTAATTGCTTCCGAAGAATCTTTAAGCAACGCGAAGGTATGCAGGGATATATGAACAAAATATCCTACTCCGCTGCATTCTATAACAACATAAGTAGGATTTTTTTCAATTAACTGCCCTTTAAGATGATGGATCATGTGATTTGTGCAAGTTGAAAATCAAAAGTAGCAAAATTAACCAAAGACCAAAGTTTTACTTTGTCTAAATAGGTTTTCATGTTGTGATTTGTCTTTTCTCCTTTTCTTGTGAATCTATAACGGCCACGGCTGCCATTTTTACCATTTCCTCCACACTTGCGCCTAATTGAAAAATATGTACCGGCCTTTTCATTCCCATCATTATAGGGCCAATTGAATCTGTTTTATTTAATTCTTTTAGAAGTTTATAGGTGCTGTTGGCAGCCTCAAGATTAGGATAAATCAACGTGTTCACTTTCTTTCCAACAAGTTTAGAATATGGAAATTTATTCTGAAGCATCTCCCGGTTAAGAGCAAAATCTATTTGCAACTCCCCATCAACTTTAAGGTCGGGAGCTGTTTTATGAAGAAGTGCCACTGCCTCTTTTACTTTACGTGCATTTTGGTGTTTCGAGGATCCAAAATTAGCATAGGAGATCATTGCAATCACCGGCTCCATTCCAAAAAGCCTTACGGTTCTTGCGGTCATCAAAGCTATCTTGGCAAGATCTCTTGCCGAAGGATCAATGTTAATTGAAGTGTCACTAATGAATAAAGGACCACGGGAGGTATTCATAAGGTTGGTTGCAGCCACCCGGTCGACGCCTTTTGCCATCCCAATTACCTGTAACATAGGTTTTACAACGGTTGGATAAGCACGGGAATATCCCGAGAGCAAAGCATCTGCATCGCCTTCATTGAGCATCATAGCGCCATAATAGTTTCGCTCTACAAGAAGTTTTTCTGCATCATACTTTGTCACTCCGCTTCTATGACGGGTACGCCAGTATACATCTACATATTTATCTCTGCGACTTTTTTCTTCATCAGATTTTGGATCAATGATGGATACTTTGGCAGGATCAAAATCTATCTCGGCCATAAGTTCTGTGATCACATCTTTATCACCTAGAAGAATTGGGATTCCAATTCCTTCTTCCTGCACTATTTGTGCAGCTTTTAAAACATCCAAATGATCTGCTTCAGCAAATACAATCCTTTTTGGATTTGTTTTTGCACGGTTCATAAGGAGCCTGGAAATCTTATTATCACTTCCCATTCTCTCCATCAATTCCTCCTCATACTTCTCCCAGTCGGTAATAGGATTTCGTGCAACCCCGCTTTCCATAGCTGCCCTTGCAACAGCAGGTGGCACTTTTGAAATAAGCCTTGGATCAAAAGGCTTGGGAATAATATACTCTGGCCCAAATTGTAATTTAGTTTCGCCATAAGCGATATTTACCTGCTCAGGAACCGGTTCTTTAGCAAGTTCGGCAAGAGCTTTTACCGCAGCTTTTTTCATCTCCTCATTGATCTTTGTAGCTCGAACATCTAAAGCTCCCCTGAATATAAATGGGAAACCTAAGACATTATTCACCTGGATAGGATGATCACTTCTTCCCGTTGCCATAATAAGATCCTTTCGGGTAGAAACTGCAAGGTTGTATTCAATTTCAGGATCGGGATTAGCCATTGCGAAAACTATTGGTCTTTTAGCCATACTTTTCAGCATTTTGGGAGTAACAATATCTGCAATGGAAAGTCCTACAAAAACATCGGCATCTTTCATTGCCTGTTCCAGAGTATCAATCTTTCTTTTTGTGGCAAATTCACGCTTTTCTTCTGAAAGATCTGGCCTGTCTGCCCTAATAACTCCTTTACTATCCAGCATTAAAATATTATCTGCCTTGGCTCCAAAAGATTTATAGAGTTTGGTACAGGAAACTGCTGCCGCCCCGGCACCACTTATGACGATCTTTACTTTCTCTATCTTCTTTTTGGCAAGTTCTAAAGCATTGAGCAACGCAGCTGCAGAAATTATCGCGGTCCCATGCTGGTCATCATGCATAACGGGGATATCAAGCTCTGCCTTTAACCTTCTTTCTATTTCAAAAGCTTCAGGTGCCTTAATATCTTCAAGGTTTATCCCCCCAAAAGTTGGAGCGATATTTTTTACAGTGGTAACAAAAGCATCAATATCTTTTGTATCCACTTCAATATCAAAAACATCAATATCTGCAAAGATTTTAAAAAGTAATCCTTTCCCTTCCATTACCGGTTTTGATGCCTCAGGGCCTATATCGCCAAGGCCCAGTACTGCTGTTCCATTAGAAATTACAGCCACCAGATTTCCCTTTGCAGTATATTTATAGACATTTTCTTTATCCTTTTCAATTTCAAGACAGGGAGCAGCAACTCCCGGAGAATAGGCTAAAGATAAATCACGTTGGGTCGCATATTTTTTGGTAGGTACAACTTCGATCTTTCCCGGTTTAGGTTTTGCGTGGTAAACCAGGGCTTCTCTTCTTTTACTATCCTTACTCATGTTTTTAAATTTATTTCCGGTACGCAAAGGTAGTAACCCCAATGGTTAAACCACAAGAAACTTTTTTGTATATCCGGATTTTCTAATAGTTTAATTATATAAAAGCTATTACTCATCTTCATTTAAAAATTCTTCCGTGAAATGTTCCTTTCGCTTTTCATTTGAAAATTTATCCAGGTTATATTCCTTAGAATTCCCTCTGGGTATAGATAAAGAAGACCAGGAATTTGCCAGCATTTTACCAATAAAAACGATTTGCCCTACGTGGTAAGAATAATGCGACAATTGCCGGTTTAAAGCTTCTGTTACTGTATGCCCCTGATTCCTAATATAAATAATTCTTTCCAGATCCTCGGGTTGCAGAGATTCTATGGCTGAAAAAAGGCACTTCCATCCCTTCTCCCATTTTTCCAATAATTCTTTTTGAGAGGAAATAGCAACTTCAAATTCGAGATCCCGGTCCCGGGATTCCTTTTCACCATCTGAAGTTAAAAAATTTGTCCAGCGGGAAAGCATATTGCCGTGCAAATGATTTACAATTATGGCAATACTATTACTCTCTTCATTAAATTGCCAAAACAAATTTTCTTCTTTTAACTGATTAAAAGTTTTATCGGCCAGTGCTTTGTTAAACTGAAATTGTTTGATTACACTGTCTAAATAATTTGCTGCAAACATTGGAGGATTGATTAAGTAGAGAAATTAGTTCTATTTTTTCAGAAATTCCAAATTCCTTTTAAGTCCTTCAAATTTGGTTCTTTTTACTGCAGATTTCCGGAAGATCTCGTTGAAAGTTTCCTTTGTAATTTCCTGCCACTCTTTCTTGGTTTTTTCCAGAAGCTCGGGATGCGGATTAAATAAAGGCTCCCTGTGAGGTTTTGAAAATTTATTCCAGGGACAAACGTCCTGGCAAACGTCACATCCAAACATCCAGTCATCAAATTTCCCTTTTACATCTGCAGGTAACTCCTCCTTCAGTTCAATTGTAAAATAAGAAATACATTTACTGCCATCCACTTTATATGGATCTACAATTGCCCCAGTGGGACAGGCATCTATGCAGGCAGTGCAACTTCCGCAGTGATCTGTAACAGGAGTATCATATTCCAGTTCAAGATCTACAATTAACTCAGCAATAAAATAAAAGGAACCTACCTGCTTGGTAAGTAGATTAGAATTTTTCCCTATCCAGCCCAATCCACTTTTAGCAGCCCAGGCTTTATCCAGAACAGGCGCAGAATCTACAAAAGCACGGCCATCTACTTCTCCTATTTCTTTATTAATGAATTCCAGAAGATCCTTCAGCTTATCTTTAATTACAAAATGATAATCTGTGCCATAGGCGTATTTACTTATCTTATAAGAATCCTGTTGCTGGAGATTTTCGGGAAAATAATTTAACAGAAGGGAGATCACACTCTTTGAACCGGGCACCAGTTTTGTAGGATCCAGGCGCTTATCGAAATGATTTTCCATATAACGCATTTCCCCGTGCATATTGTTGTTCAACCAACTCTCCAGCCTTGGGGCTTCAGCTTCGAGAAATTCAGCTCTCGAAATACCACAGGACATAAAGCCAAGGCGTTTGGCCTCGGCTTTTATCATTTGGGTGTATTTTGAGCTATTCGAATTCACTTAACGTTTGGTAAAAAGTAAAACTGCGTTATCTGGTTTTAATGTAATTAAAGGTTTTATCTGTATTTCCTGGGAAATAGGGATAAACTCATAACGCTCAACCAGTTTTGCAATTGCAAGTATCATTTCATACATCGCAAAATTGTTACCAATGCACATTCTTGGTCCTGCACCAAAAGGAAAATAAAATCCGGAATACTGTCTCCATTTATCTTCAGAAAATCTTTCAGGCCTAAAATCATCGGGATCCTCCCAATGTTCTTTATGAGTGTGGATTTCCTTTAAGGAAAAAAGCAGGTTAGAACCTTTGGGAATTATAAGATCTTCAAACTCGTCATCTTCAAAATTCACCCGATCGATAAAATAAACTGGTGGATAAAGACGCATAGACTCCTCAATCACCTGTTTTGTGTAAGTACAGGCACTAATAAATTCTATAACAGAACCCGTTTTTTCCTTTGCGGTTTTCATTTCCTGAAAAACCCTTTCCTGAACATCACGGTGTTTGGCAAGTAATTGGGTAGTAAAGGTTAGAGCGTTTGAAGTGGTCTCGTGTCCTGCAGTAAAAAGAACCAGGATCTCATCGATGAGTTGTTCTTCTGTCATTGCACTTCCATCCTCATACCTTGCATCCAGCAGCATATCCAGTAAATCGCCTGTTGCAGAATTACTATTCTTTCTTTTTTCTACATTACGCCGAAGGATTTCTCTGGCCTCAGCAGAAAGTTCCAAAGTATTTTTCAAGCTGCCACTTAAGTGGAACCACCAGTTGAGATAGGGTTGCCTTAGTTCCTTCACCAGCATTTTTTGTGCAGCTTCAGTCACATATTGCAGCCTGTCTATTTCCTCCTGCCCAACTGCACTGCTAAATAAAGATTTTACTACAGTTTGAAAAGCCAGATCATTGAAGACCGGAAAAATATCAAAAGGTTCACCGGTTTTTATCTTGTCAAGTTCTGTAAGAATAGCAACCTGTACGGTATCCAACAATTGGACAAGTTGTTTTTTATGAAAAGCCGGCTGGATCATCCTCCGCTGCTTTTTCCAATGTTCTCCTTCTGAAGTTAGCAATCCCTTTCCCAGGTACTTGGCCATTTCTTCAGTTTGGATATCAGATTTATGGTAGTTCTTCTGGTTCTTCTGAAGCACATATTGCAGAAGTCCGGGATTTCTTGAGAAGATTACGGACTTTCCGAAACCAATCTTTAGCCGAAAAATATCTCCGTGCTTTTCAAAGTTCTCGTTGTGAAAGTTTAACGGATTTTTTAGGATCCTGCGGGCGTTGGTATAAAACCGAATAGACGGTACAACCGGTATATTTCTTTTTGCCATCACCCTTGAATTATATTAGAACAGTCCTCCCTGAATTCCGCTCTTTACACGGCCCAAATGTTTGTAGGCTGCTTCGGTCACTTCACGGCCCCGGGGGGTGCGGTATATGAAGCCTTGCTGAATAAGAAATGGTTCGTAAACCTCTTCAATAGTCTCGGCATTTTCACTAACCGCTGTAGCCAGGGTGGAAAGCCCTACAGGGCCCCCTTTAAATTTATCGATAATTGTCGTAAGGATCTTATTATCCATTTCATCCAAACCATGAGCATCAACATTAAGTGCTTTGAGGCTGAATTTTGCTATTTCCATGTCAATCTTACCATTGCCTTTAATCTGGGCAAAATCCCGGACTCTCCTCAATAAAGCATTTGCAATCCTGGGGGTTCCACGGCTTCTTCCCGCTATCTCTATGGCTGCATCTAAAGAAATTGGAACATTTAAAATTTCTGCACTTCTCTGGATAATATCAGATAACAACTCGGTAGTATAATATTGTAAACGGCTGGATATCCCAAAACGGGCACGCATGGGCGCGGTTAATAATCCAGATCTTGTCGTCGCTCCAATAAGAGTGAACGGATTTAAATTAATCTGGACTGTTCTTGCGTTAGGACCCGATTCGATCATTATGTCGATCTTATAGTCCTCCATTGCAGAGTATAAATATTCTTCTACAATAGGACTAAGCCGGTGGATCTCGTCAATAAACAGAACATCCCGTTCCTCAAGATTTGTAAGTAATCCCGCAAGATCCCCCGGTTTATCAATTACCGGGCCTGAAGTCACTTTTATCCCTACCTGTAACTCATTGGCGAGAATATGGGCAAGAGTTGTTTTTCCTAAACCAGGAGGTCCATGAAATAACGTATGATCTAAAGCTTCGCCTCTTAAGTTTGCAGCTTTTACAAAAACCTTTAGATTATCCAGCACCTGATCCTGGCCTGCAAAATCATCAAATGATAAGGGCCTTAAAGCTCTTTCTATATCAAATTCTTCCGGGGAAAAATTATCTCCGGTAGGATTAAGGTTTTCGTTCATAAAACAAATATACAAATCGTCCTTTAGTGTATTCTTCTTTTAAGGAGATTTAAAAGTTAAGCTAAAATATTAATTTTTGTATTTTAGAACCTTCCAAGAAACTTTATGATCCAAAGAATTTCCCCTCTGCTAATTTTCGTTTTTTGCACACCATTTATTTTTTCTCAACATAAAGAATTTACTGTTAAGTACATCAATGAACCCATTCAAATTGATGCGATCCTGGATGAGCCTGCCTGGTCTACTGCCGATTCTGCTACAGATTTTTGGCAGTATTTCCCCGAGGACACCTTGCAGGCTACCAATCAAAGTACTATTAAAATGCTTTACGATGACCGCAATCTCTATATTGGAATAAAAGTTAACTCTGTGGGAAATGAATATGTCGTTCCCTCTCTAAGAAGGGATTTTCGGGCAGGAGGCAGTGATAACATCACCTTGATGTTCGATACTTTTAATGATGGGGCCAACGCTTTTCTTTTTGGAGTTAATCCTGCAGGAGTAAGAAGGGAGGCTTTGGTATCGGGAGGCGGAACAGATCTTAGCGGCTTTACTACGAGCTGGGACACCAAATGGTTTGCAGAAACTAAAATATATGAGGGTTATTACATTAGTGAATGGGTGATTCCTCTTTCGGCTTTTAAATTCAGGCCCGGTGAAACGAAATGGAGATTTAATTCTTACCAATTCGATACCCAGGGAAATGAACAAAACACGTGGATGAGAATTCCACGAAGTCAGTTTATTTTTAATCTTGCTTTCATGGGAGACATGGTTTTTGAAAAACCTTTGGAAAGTGGCAGAACGCCAATTTCAATCATCCCTTACATAAATGGAGCTATAGAAAAAGATTTTGAATTTAACCAGGATCTAAACCGAATAAAAGCAGGTGGTGATGCAAAACTTGCCATAGGAAACAGTTTAAATTTAGATCTAACGGTTAATCCAGATTTTTCCCAGGTAGAGGTGGATAACCTGGTGACAAATCTTACCCGATTTGAAATAAACTTACCCGAAAGACGTCAGTTCTTTATTGAAAACAGTGATCTCTTCTCAGATTTTGGGAACTCTAGGGATGCAAATCCTTTTTTTTCCCGCCGAATTGGAATAGCCCGGGACAGGGATGGTATTAATCGTCCCAATCAAATAATCGCCGGAGCAAGATTAAGTGGAAAATTAACTAATGATTTTAGAATAGGTGTTTTAAATGTCCAAACTGCCAAAGATGAATTATACAATATTGAAGGCGCCAATAATATGGTGGTGGCCTTGCAGCATAGGGTCTTTTCCCGGTCCTCCATAAATGCAATTTTTGTTAATCGCCAGAATACTACCAATAGTGAAGAAGCTATTGTTGATCGCAGATACAACCGCGTTATTGGTCTCGACTATAATCTGGCTAACCAGGATAACAGTTGGAACGGAAAGTTTTACCTGCACAAGTCCTTTAGCCCAGAGGTTGAGGATAAAGATATTTCAGCCGGGGCAGGTTTAACCTATAACAGTGAAAACTGGCGAATAAGGGGCAGCGGACTTTTCGTAGGTGAAAATTTTAGAAGCGAGCTTGGATTTATTCCGAGAAGAGGTATTTTTAAAATAGATCCCCAGGTAGAATACCTAATTTTTCCTTCAAAGGGCGCCATAAATACACATACACTTAGTTTAACTCCAATCTTTCTTTGGAAACCCGAACCAGATTTTCAGCTTGCAGATTATACAATTATCACAGGTTGGCAAATGCGCCTTAAAAACACATCTGAGGTTTCAGTAAATATGTTTAACCGGTATACTTATTTATATGAAGATTTTGATCCGACCCGCTCTGGAGGAATACCTCTACCCGGTAATAGTGAATATTATTATACTAGTGGGGAAATAAGTTATCAAAGTGACAACAGACCTTTATTTTCATATAACCTGGGAATCGCTTACGGGCAGTTTTTTAACGGCACCGTGCTTACACCAAATATCAATTTAAACCTCCGCTTACAGCCCAGATATATAATATCCCTGCAAGCAAGATATGATAAGGTAGATCTTCCAGATCCTTTTGCTGAAAATGATATTTGGTTATTAGGAAGTAAGGTGGATGTTACTTTTACACGGTCTCTGTTTTGGGAAACTTTTGTGCAGTACAGCAATCAGGAGCAAAATTTTGGGGTTAATTCAAGATTACAGTGGCGTTTTGCACCGCTCTCAGATTTATTCCTCATTTATAATGACAATTACTATACAAATAATGTTCTCACACCAAGATACAGGAGCATAAATCTAAAAGTTACTTATTGGCTTTATCTTTAACTAAAAAGATAATCAAATATTAATTTTTCTTAGAGTTTTCCTCCTTGACTTTTCTACATAACATTTATCTGAAAGAGAAATTCAAACCGTATTGCATTTACAGCATGGGGAGTCTTATGGTATTTTTCCTGAAAAAGTAAGTGTTCTATGGTGTTTATTG
This sequence comes from uncultured Antarcticibacterium sp., assembly GCA_964639695.1. GTDB lineage: Bacteria > Bacteroidota > Bacteroidia > Flavobacteriales > Flavobacteriaceae > Gillisia. The sequence continues at coordinate 25,855 of CAZXEY010000027.1, forward strand.
ATACAGGAGTGCATCTTAAATTCTAAATAAATTGATATCACTGCGAATACCGGGATACTAAACGCCCTTCTCAATTAAAAAACCCGGCAGATCTTTTGGATCCCCGGGTCATTTAAATTTTATGAACTAACTTTTAATGATTCAGCTCTTCCTCATTCTTTTGTAATGGCACATTTTGAGGCACGTAATCCTGTCCCGGAATTACATATTCACCATCTTCATTTGTCTTACTGTAATCATAAGGCCAGCGGTATACGTGTGGAATTTCTCCGGGCCAGTTTCCATGGATATGCTCTACAGGAGTAGTCCATTCCAGGGAAGTAGAATTCCATGGGTTTTGAGTTGCCTTTTTTCCGTAGAACATAGACATAAAGAAATTGTAAAGGAAAACAAGCTGAACTGCTGCCGTTACTATTGCAAATATTGTAATTAACACGTTAACGTTTGCTAGATCATCGAAATACGGGAAGGCCGTGTTGGTGTAATACCTTCTTGGTAATCCTGCCATTCCTATAAAGTGCATCGGGAAGAAAATTCCGTAGGCTCCTATTGAAGTTACCCAGAAGTGGATATAACCCATATTTTTGTTCATCATACGACCGTACATCTTCGGAAACCAGTGGTAAACCCCTGCTAACAATCCGTATAATGCAGATATACCCATTACAAGGTGGAAGTGAGCCACAACGAAATAAGTATCATGAACGTTAATATCCAAAGTACTATCTCCTAAGATTATTCCTGTTAAACCCCCGGTAATGAAGGTAGACACAAAACCTATTGAGAACAACATTGCAGGATTCATTTGCAAATTCCCTTTCCATAAGGTGGTGATCCAGTTAAAAGCTTTTACTGCGGAAGGAATCGCAATTAATAAAGTTGTAAAGGTAAATACAGATCCCAGGAACGGGTTCATACCTGATACGAACATGTGGTGACCCCAAACGATCGTGGATAAGAATGCAATTGCAAGAATGGAAGCAACCATCGCACGGTAACCAAAAATGGGTTTACGGGAATTGGTAGCTAATATTTCTGATACAATTCCCATCGCCGGAAGAATTACAATATAAACTTCAGGGTGGCCAAGGAACCAGAATAAGTGTTCAAACAATACAGGAGATCCTCCCTGATGTGCCAGTACTTCTCCTTTTAGAAATATATCACTTAAGAAAAAGGAAGTCCCAAAGCTCCTGTCCATGATCAGCATCAACGCTGCCGAAAGTAAAACAGGGAAAGATACAACCCCGATAATAGCAGTAACAAAGAATGCCCATATCGTTAGGGGAAGCCTTGTCATTGACATTCCCTGGGTTCTTAAATTTATTGTGGTAACAATATAGTTAAGAGATCCCATTAATGAAGAGGCGATGAAAATAGCCATTGAAACAAGCCATAAAGTCATCCCCATTCCCGATCCACCAATTGCCTGTGGTAAGGCACTTAATGGAGGGTAAATTGTCCAACCTGCAGAGGCCGGCCCAGATTCAACAAAAAGAGAACTTATCATAATGATACTGGAAAGAAAGAATAACCAGTAAGAAACCATGTTTAGGAATCCTGATGCCATATCCCTCGCACCAATTTGCAACGGAATTAAAAGGTTACTGAATGTACCACTCAAACCTGCAGTAAGTACAAAGAAAACCATGATGGTACCGTGCATGGTAACCATTGCAAGGTAAAACTCAGGGTCAAGACTTCCAGTGCTGGTTACCCAGTCTCCAAGTAACCAACGCAAAGGAGCGAAGTTCATTTCCTGGAAACCTAACTGCAAACGGAACAGGATAGAAAGGCCTCCTCCAATAATTGCCCAAAAGATCCCACTAATAAGGAACTGCTTGGCAATCATTTTATGGTCGGTCGAGAAAATATATTTGCTAATG
>CAZXEY010000028.1:0-6085 GCA_964639695.1 uncultured Antarcticibacterium sp.
CGCCTGAAAGGCGGCTTTTTGTTTAACCTAATTGAAAGTGGTTTCGGCAATTTTATGCTTGATCTTTTCTGAAAAATTCCAAAGCCATTTAAGCTGCTCAACAATTACCTGGGCCTCCTGTAGATACCCAACATTTTCATCAAGCAGCGGCATTTTCTTTATCTCACTTATTTTCTTTACAAAATATTCTTCAGCTTTTTGCTGAACAGAAAATTGATTATTCAATATCACTTCTTTGTCATTCAAAAGCTCGAGAGATTTATCCATATTCAGCATAATTTCATTTACCAGCTCCTTAAATTTTATGGAGGCCTTAGTAGTTGAATGTGTTTGGATGTAAGTTCCCATGGAAGCCAAAGAAGACAAAAAGGAATGGTTTAATACCACAAGCTCATATATATTCTCAAGATTCTTCTGTTGTGATTTAGGTTCCTGTGTCATTCGCTGAAAAGAAGAATTTAATTCTCCTAAAGCCAAAAATGCACTCTTTCGGGACAACTTATAGGAAGTTGGAGCTGATCCTTTCTTTTGGTACAAATAAGAAATCTCAGATAAATATTTTTTATTTGCTGCAAGACTTTCAGCAATAACTAATTTTATTCCCAGGTATTCCCAGGAAGGCCATAATAAAAGGTTTCCAAAAGTAGCTAATCCCGCTCCTATTAAAGTATCTAAAACCCGGTACTGAATTACATTTAGGACATTGGGTTGTAAGAGTGCATAAACAAAAACAACACTTAAAGTTACAAATACTGCTGAGGTTTTATAATTTTTTTGGACCATTGCGAAGGCCAGAACTAGGGTTACTACAGCTAATACCGAATAGACGATCATATTTTGAGTTAATAGGACTATTCCAATGGCAATTCCCGCACCTATTAATGTTCCTATCGTTCTTTGTTTAGACCTCGTTTTCGTGAGCCCGTAATTTGGTCTCATAATAACTATAATTGTTAGCAGAATCCAATAAGAATTTTGAAGAGAAAAATAATTTCCCACTGCAAAACCAATCATGAAAATTAACGCCAGCCTCAGGGAATGTTTAAAAATGGCTGATTTAAGACTAAGGTTATCCCAAAGGATTTTTATATCAAAATCCTGGGATTCAACAAATCTAGAAGCTTCGTGTTTCTCTGCAAATTGAAATTCCTTTAGGTTATCATCCAAAAGTAAACTCTGGATTTTTTTTATTTTCTGCACCTGTTTCTCCTGGTAATCATATAAATTTTGAAGGATTAAAAGATCTTCTCCTGTTCCCCTGGCTGAAGGTTTCCAGTTCTTAAGATTAGAATGAATAGATTTAAGAGAAAGGTCAAGCCTGAGATCGTGAGAAATTGGATGCCTGTTTATAATTATATCCGAAAGCTCTTTTAATCGTTCTGCCATGGTAAGTATTAGTTCCTGGAAGGCCTTTACCTGTTGAGGATGTTCTCTTAAAAGTGAATCCATTTTCACGTAATCTACAGGATTTGCCATGGCGAGTTCCAGGATATCGACCAATTGAATCAAGACCAGTAAACGCCGGCGTTCAAAGTTTGAATTGCCCGATGTTCTTCTAGAGCTTATCAATATATCCCTTAATGTTTCATGTTGAATATTAAGGTCGGTTTGGATCTGGAGCAGAGTTTTAAAATCATCATCCCGGTTCTCTGCTTCTGCTAAAAGTTTAGCACGGGTTTTAACATAGCGGGAAGTCAATTCCAGGGTTTGAGAAAGGAATTGATCGGTTTGCCCCTTCGGATTTATCCTGTGCCAAATAAAGGTGAGCAACAAATACCATAAACCTCCAACTCCAATTAGAAGCGCCCGCTCATAAATTTCCAATGCATTGGAAATTTGAGCAAAACTTAAAACCAAAGCGAATAATCCTGAAAAAGCTATTAAAGAAGCTCTAAAACCGTAGACCGAAAGGTAGGATATTACAAAGGTCAACAGCCCCAGCACCGGTAGTAAAATCAAATTTTTAAATGGAAGATACCCACCCAGTATACTTGCAAGAACGGCAAGAAGTGCCGATAGTAATATTCCATATCTTTTGTGGCGTAAACTACCGTTTACATCACTTGGCGAGCTTAAAAGAGCTCCCAATGCAATAGGTATCCCAATCTCAAGCCTGTTTAAATAGACCGCCAGAACAATAGGAAGGGTAATTGCAATTCCCAAAATTATGGCCTTAGAAAAATCGGTGCTTTTTAGAAACTGCCGTAGATCCTGAAAACTATATGAAACGGGAAAGTTTTGTAATTTCAACAAGTGTAAATTAGAACTGCAAAGTTAATTTCAAATTACTTGAACTGCGTTAATCTTTTCTGAAAAGAAAAGTTACCAGGGCATCCTTTTCAATCCGGAAAAATTCTGAATAAATAAATAATTTATCGAATAAAAATGTAACTTCATTTCCTTTAAAAATCCAGTTATGAAAAACCTATCTATACTACTAAAAAACCGGCCTTCCGGTAAACCTGGCTTAAAGGATTTTGAATTTAAAGAGAGTGAAATTCCTTCACCGGGGGAAGGTGAAGTTTTGCTTAAAACTAAATATGTTTCTGTAGATCCTTATTTGCGAGGAAGGATGCGCGACGAAAAATCTTACATCGAACCTTTTGAATTAAATAAACCTATAGAATCAGGGATAATTGCAGAAGTAATTGAATCTAACAACCACAATTTCAAAGTAGGGGAACTGCTAAACGGGATGCTGGAATGGAAAAAATATCAGGTCACCAACGGCCACGGATTAAATAAAATAAATCCCGATATAGCTCCTCCCACCGCTTTCCTGGGAATTTTAGGACTTACCGGAATTACCGCATTCCTGGGATTGGAAAAGATTGGTAAGTTAAAGGAAGGAGAAACTCTTTTAGTTTCCGGTGCAGCCGGGGCAGTAGGAAGTGTGGCAGGACAAATTGGAAAAATTAAAGGTTGTACTGTTATAGGTATAGCGGGAAGTGATGAAAAAATAGACCGAATTAAAAGCAGTTTTGGCTTTGACGGAGGTGTAAATTACAAAGAAACAGAGAACATTAGAAAAGAAATTGAAAGCATATGCCCTAAAGGTGTAGATGTATATTTTGATAATGTTGGAGGGGAAATCCTTGATGCCGCTCTTGCCAATATGAATAAATTTGGAAGGGTAATTAACTGCGGTGCAATATCTCTTTACAATGAAACCAAAACTCCTACCGGTCCACGGCACGAAGGAACATTAATTAAAAAGAGTTTACTTATGCAGGGCTTTACGGTTAGAGATTATGTAAAAGAATTTGGTCCTGCAATTAAACAACTTTCCATATGGCTTAATGAAAATAAGCTGACCTATTCTGAAACTATAGTAGACGGATTTGAAAATATTCCACAGGCATTTTTAGATCTGTTTGAAGGAAAAAATAAAGGTAAAATGATCGTCCGCATTTAACCGAAGGATCACTTTACCTTTCAGGCGATGATATCTTTAGATTCAATCCCAGATAGAGTTACCGGAAATTCGTTTCCATACAGTATTATTATCCACTCTCCTTAATTGTGCCGGATTTAAAATTTCGAAAATTATTTCCCCGCTGGGAATTTCATGATTGGGTTCAAAGGTTAAAACAACTGTAGATCCTATTATTTTGTACTTTCCTCTCCACAGGATATCACTTAACATAATATCTACTTCATTATTTTTATAAAAGTCCAACTGTTGATGGCAGTTCTCAAAAAAGTCAGGATCAGGTTGAGATTCCATACACTCTTTTTCTGTGGCAAAGAACAGATATACAAAAGTTTTATTCTTTAGTATATTATCTTTTGAAGGAGGAGGCGAATGAGAGCAGGAACTTAAAAATAAAATAGCCACCAATAATAATGTAATTATTCTTTTCATAATAATTGATTTTGTGCAGGGCTGTTTTACCTTCTTAAATTACTGAAAATCATCAAGACAGACTGGCAATAAATGATAAAACTTTAAAGGAATTATCTTAAAATTTTCTATTGTTTAATCTTTATAACGGTTAAACCTATTAATAAAACACCTATAAAATTTTAACAATACCACTGATTCCTGTCTAGTATTTCCAACTTACAGCTTCAACTATTATTAATAATGGAATTTTCCAATTCCTTTAACCATACTTTAAGTTCCCATAATTGTTAAATATGGAAAGTAATTGTAACTTTTAAAGGAAATGAAGATGTCTAATTTAATTGAACCGGGATGGAAAACAGGGAAAAAAGGAGTGTAGAACAAGTAATAAAAGATCACGAAAAATCAGGGAAATATATTGAGGTTAACGGTATTAAAACTTTTGCATTAGACAGAGGAAGTGGCGAAGCTGTTTTATGCATACATGGAGTTCCAACTTCTTCATTTCTATATCGAAAAGTAATACAGGCTCTTATAAAGAAAAATTATAGAGCTATCTCCATAGATCTACCAGGATTAGGACTTACTGCCCGGCCGGAAGATTTCGAATACACGTTCAGTAATTTTTCAACTTTCCTTTCTAAAGCCGCCGATGCTTTAGGCATTGATAAATTTCATCTTGTTGTTCACGATATAGGTGGCCCTATAGGATTCCATCTTGCTGCCAACAATCCTGGAAGAATACTTTCCTTAACCATCCTCAATACGTGGGTAGATGTGGTCAACTTCAAGAAGCCTCTTGTAATGAGACCTTTTGAAAAGAAAATTGCAGGAGAAGCTGAACTAAAAATGATCACCCATACAACCTGGCCCATAATGTTTTCACAAATGGGAATTAATGATAATGATGTTGTTCCTAAAGAAGAGATTAAAGCCTATGTTGATCTTCTAAAAAGGGAAGATAACGGCGATGCTTTTTTAAAAATTATGAGAAGCTTTCCAGATTCTGAAGAGTATAAGAAAACCTGTTATAAAGCTGTTCAAAATGTTCCATACCCGGTGCAGGCGATATGGGGAGAAAATGATCCTGCATTGACTTACGAACGATATGGAAATGAAATAAAAGAAGCTGCAGGCCTTAAAGAAATTACACTACTCCCTTCCCGGCATTTTTTGCAGGAAGAAGTTTGGCAGGAAATAGCAGATAAAATTGCAGATTTGGCAGAAAGCAGGGAGACTACGGAATAATTATTTCCCTTCTCTAAGTGCAATCGCATAAGCATTGGGCAATTCACTTCCTTCTATAGCTTTGGCTGCTTTTTCCACATCATAATTAAATCTTCGAAACTCTACCTGAATACTTTCTTTGACCGCCAAAGAAGAATTTTTGTTTACAGTGAGAATCACATAAACTCCGGTGGGTTCACCATCTTTAGGTTTACCAATTGAACCAATGTTAATTGCGTGCCGGTATTTAAAAGGAGATTCTTTATTTTCTAAAATCCTATGGTATGGCTTATGAGTGTGTCCAAAACAAAGAATATCTGCATTAGCATCTTCCAAGATCCTTCTCAGGCTTTTTTCAGGACGGTCCTCAAAAAGATATTCATTATTTTTGCGGGGACTTCCGTGAACCAGCAATAAATTGATCTTTTCATTTTCCTGTAGTTGAAACTCAACATTAATATGAGCAGGTAAACTCCTTAGATATTCCCGTTCCTCCTCTCCTATTAACTCATTTGTAAGCTTAATAGAGACTGCACCATTCATTTTTTCTTCATCAGATTTATAAGCACAACCACATTGATTTGAATTCCTGCCAATTCCAAAATCATAATTTCCTGCAATAGTAGGAATTCTTCGTTTCCTTATTTCATTGACCACTTCATTGGGCCAAATATTGTAACCTACCAGATCACCAAGGCAATAAATAGCATCTGGATTATGCCTTTCTACATCTGCAAAAAAAGCTTCCAGTGCAGGAAGATTTGCGTGGATATCAGAAAAAAGAATGATTTTCATTTTACGAATTTAAGTAAGTTTCTATTTCTTTTATTGTTTGCCGTGCGGTTCTCCCGACTCCAATTAAAGTAGCAGAGGCATAACCTGTCCAGCTTCCATATCCCACCAGCCAAAGCCCCGGGCAATCCAAAGATCTTGTTTCTTCTGTTTTCGCTCTTCCCCGATCATCTTTAACTATAAGATCCTTTAAAGGGTCCATAGCATAACTAAAACCGG
>CAZXEY010000028.1:6095-26875 GCA_964639695.1 uncultured Antarcticibacterium sp.
CGCGCCTCTTTTACCGCAGGCACCATGACAATATTGCCTAAATTATAATCTGAAGCCTTAAAAGGAATTCCCTCCTGCTGTGCCCTGTATTTTGCTGAAGCTATGTTAAACAGAACTTTACCGTCTACATCATCGGGTAAGAACGCCGGTTCCTTCAGGGTTGCCCATTTTACAGTTGCTACCTTAGATATTTCTGAAAGGATCTGTGCTCCTGAGTTTCCTTCCCCCACCACTAATACTTTTTTATTCTGAAGTTTCTCCGGATTTTGATATTCTGAAACGTGAAACTGATCTCCCTTAAAATCTAATCTTCCCTTAACTGTTGGAATAAAAGGCTTGTCCCAGGTACCGGTTGCAGAAATTACAGTCCTGGATTCAAATTTTCCCGCTGAAGTTACCAGGGTAAAATATTTTCCCGTTTTTGCCACCGAAAGAACTTCAGCATTTCTCACTACAGGTAAATGATATCTTTTTTCATATTGACATAGATAGGAAATGACTTCTTCCCTGGAAGGAAATTTATTTTTAGATCGCGGCATCATCCACCCGGGAAGAGAGCTGTGCTCTGCAGGAGAAAAAAGATGCAGCGAATCCCACATTTCGCGCCACGAGCCACCGCAGGAATCTTTCTTATCTAATATCTTATATTTGAGTTCACTTCTGTTTAAATAATAGCCACAAGCCAAACCGCTTTGTCCACCCCCAATAACCACTACATCTAAAACTTCAGCCATATCAATTAGGGATTAATTCTTCCGCAGGAAAATATTTCCGTTTTAGCCAAAAAGCAACCGAAACCAATCCTATTAAAACGGGAACTTCAACAAGAGGACCTATTACACCTGCAAATGCCTGCCCGCTGTTTAAGCCAAAAACTCCAATAGCTACAGCAATTGCCAGTTCAAAATTATTTCCGGTTGCAGTAAAGGCTATAGAAGCTGTTTCTTTATAATTAGCGCCAAAATACCTTCCGAGGAAAAAACTTATGAAAAACATTGAAACAAAATAAACTATTAAAGGGATAGCGACAATTACAACATCTACCGGAATTTGCACAATGGCTTCCCCTTTAAGATTGAACATCACCAGAATTGTAAATAGCAATGCGACCAAGGTAACAGGAGAAATTGCAGGAAGAAAATTGTTATTATACCACTCCTCCCCTTTTAACCGAACCAGTAAAATTCTGCCAAAAAACCCGGCTGCAAAAGGAATTCCCAGGTAGATCAAAACACTTTCGGCAATTGTACCTATAGAAATATTTACCACGGCACCTTCAAAACCAAAAACAGGAAGTAAAACGGTGATGAATAACCACGCATAAAAGCTGTAAAAGAATACCTGGAAAATACTGTTTAATGCCACTAAACCTGCACCATACTCTTTACTCCCTTCAGAAAGGTCATTCCACACCAACACCATTGCAATGCACCGGGCAAGACCTATTAAAATTAAACCTACCACATATTCAGGATAATCACCTAAAAAAAGTATGGCTAAAAAGAACATTAATAATGGGCCCACGATCCAGTTTAGTAGTAAGGAAACACTTAGAATTTTTACATTTAAGAATATCTTCGGTAAAAATTTATAATTGACCTTGGCCAAAGGAGGATACATCATTAAAATCAATCCTACAGCTATAGGAATGTTTGTGGTACCTACAGTATAGGAATTTACAACAGTCGAAGAGTCTGGGAAATAGTACCCTATACCTACTCCAATAAACATACATAGAAAGATCCAAAGGGTAAGGTAACGATCGAGGAAACTTAACTTTTTACGGGCCATTGGAATTGTTTAGCAGCAATTGGAATCTATGGGTTCACTGTCTAAAAAACCGAGAAGCAAACCTTTAATTCGCTTCCAGTTTTCTTTGTGGATGCAGTAGCAGATACTGGTTCCTTCAATATTTCCCTTTATTAATCCCTGTTGTTTTAATTCTTTTAAATGCTGGGAAATAGTAGCCTGAGCTAATCCTGTCTCATTCACGAGATCACCACAAATACAGGATTTTGAATTTATTATATGTTGCAGGATTGCAATGCGTGCAGGATGCCCCAGCGCTTTGGCTATGGCTGCTATTTCATTTTGTTCGGCAGAAAAATTTTCAGTTTTAGTAATTCCCATATTCATTGATTTATTGCAATATTACGATAAATAATGTCAGTCCAAAAAAATTCCTCCCGATAATTTTCAGAAGGAATAAATTAATTTGAAAGTCTTATCCTCTAGGTGGTTGTGAAGGCCTTACCTCTATCTTACTGGGAAGTGTTCGCGGATTCATTCTTAGAAGATCGACTACCAACTGCCCTATATCTTCCTTCTGTATCTTCCAGGAATCCTTATCTGAAGGTTCGTGATCGTTAAAATGTGTAGCGACAGAACCCGGCATAATTGTACTTACCTTAATACCATACTTCCTTAGATCGAGCATTATTGCCTGCGTCATTCCTGTCACCGCAAACTTGCTTGCATTATAAGCTGCACCGCCTTCAAAAAAATTGGTGCCGGCAAGACTGGAAATAGTAATAATATATCCCTGGGAATCTTTTAGAGCCTCTACAGCTGCTTTTATACTATAAAAGACGCCATTGAGATTAGTATCAATTGTCTGCTGCCATTTTTCTATGCTCAGCTCTTCTACAGAACCAAAATGCCCGATCCCGGCATTGGCAACTAACAGGTCCAGATGGCCCCATTTTTCTATAATTACTTTAACTGCGTTATCCATACTGGCGTAATTTCGTACATCGGCGACAAGACCCAGAACCTTTCCTCTACCTGGTTTACTTAATTGTTTTGCCGCTTCAATAGCCGAATCTTCAGACCGGCTTGTAATTGCTACATTCATTCCAATATTAAGAAGCGCTTCAGCTACTCCAAAACCTATTCCCTTGCTTCCTCCTGTTATAAGTGCTACTCTAGAATTTAATGAATCCATATCTTTTAATTTTTGAATTGCTTAAAGCTAAGCAAGTGAAAGGGGTAAGTAAAATTTTTACTTCTAATAGTTTGTTAATTATTAAGAAGTCTTTTGCCGCTTTATTTACTAAAAGATAGCGACAAAAAACTTTTTAAATATTATCTAAAATAGTTTTGAAAAACCTTTAAAGGAGTAACTTTGCACCACCGGAAAAGCAGAAAAGCTTCTCATAAAAGTTCAGAAAAAAGTTTAATCAATAACAAATACAGGAAAAGTTGAAAAATCCAAAAGCTCAAAAACTACTTGATAAAATCCAGCGGGATTTAATGCGTAACGGAATTATCGTAAACACTATTGTTGAAGATTTAAAAGAATTGAGAACCTACGCCGTTGAAGAAGAAAATCCTTTACTGGCTAAAGTAATTAGACTCACATATGAGCATATCGATTCTTTTCAAACTTTTGATATTCCTATTCCTGAAGATGAGCCCTTGGATGAAAATGAAGAAGCCTCTGCTTCTCCAGATGTAAATCCTGAAGAAAGTCTTGATTATCTATTGTCCCTAATGTCTGATGCTACTATAAAAAATAACGAGATGGATCTTAGGGAATACAGCAGGGACCTGCAGGAATATGCGGAAGAGAATTAATTCCTGAAATTAAACAATTTTACCGGCCACTCGAAAATTTAAAAAACAGAAGGAGAATTAATGAAAAAGAAGGATGAAAAATCCAAAAAAAAGCCGAGATGGCGTTTATTACATCAATATTACAGTTACACCGGCTTTTATAGGTTTGTAGGTAAAAGCGTTAAAAAAGCAATTCTTCCTATTTTGCTTTTTATTGCTGCCCTGTTAGCTTTAAATTACTTTGTCCTCGATATTAATAAATTACTGGTAACTATAACTGCGACTTATCCTCCTGCAGGTATAATCGCAGTTTTTTTACTTTCTGAATCTTTACTTGGATTAATACCCCCGGAACTTTTTATAGCCTGGGCAGGAAAATCTCCTTATCCTATATTTTATTTATCCCTTTTAGCAGCTGCCTCCTATCTCGGCGGAATTATTTCTTACTTCATTGGATTGGGAATAACCAAAATTCCCTCTGTCCACCGGCAAATGGAGCTAAACCTGGCTAAACATATAAAGAATACCCGCAAATGGGGAGGTTTCTTAATTATAGTAGGAGCTCTACTTCCCATTCCTTTCGCAATGACCAGTATTGCTGCCGGAATTATTCGTTTTCCCTTTCTTAGTTATTTAATGTTTGGATTGCTGCGTTTTGTAAGGTTTTATGCCTACGCTCTCGTAATTTTTGAAATGGTTTAAAGACCTTCTCCACCTTTCAAAAATCTTAAAGTATTTATAACAGCGCCTGTAAACCGCTGATTTTACTGTAGTTTTATAAAACTAACCAATACAAAAAGAAAATGGACAGTAAGGTCAAAAAGATAGCCCGTGCAGGTTATGCAGCTAAAGGAACCGTTTATGCAATTACCGGAGTATTAACTTTTCTGGCAGCATTTAACCTTGGAGGACAAAAAACCAGTAAAGTACAGGTACTTCAGTTTTTAGATAAACAACCCTTTGGAAACGTTTTGTTAGCAATCCTTGGTCTTGGTTTAATTTGTTATGCCACATGGAGATTTATACAAGCTATTTCTGATCCTGAAGGAATTGGTGAGGATAAAAAAGGGAAAGCTAAAAGAGTAGGATTTTTCGTTAGCGGGCTTATTTATCTTGGTCTCGCTGGATTGGCTATATGGAGAGTAATAGGAACTGGAGGATCTTCAGGATCGGGAAATGCAGGTAGCAGTTCTTCGTTTCTTGCTAGTCCCACGGGCCTTTGGGTTCTGGGAGCTGTAGGAGTAATCATAATGATCGTAGGAATTTTTCAATTCCGGAAAGTACAAAAGAAGGAGTATGAAAGAAAGTTTGACATGCGTGCCTTAGGAGAGGAAAAAAGAAGAAAAACAGTTAAGAACACTGCTACTTTTGGATTATCTGCAAGAGGAGTAATTTTTCTGATTATTGGTTATTTTGCAATACACGCGGCCATAACTTCAAACCCATCAGAAATAAAAACAACCGGGGAAGTTTTTTCTTTCCTTCAAAATTCCTCTTATGGATCGTGGCTTTTAGGAATTGTGGCTGCCGGATTAGTTTTTTATTCCATCTATATGTTTATGATGGCCAAATACAGAAGCTTTAATGGATAATTATTTAATCCTCAAAAACTTGATCCGCAGTTCTTTTTCCAATTCCCAAATCCTGCGGGTCTCTTTATTATTTACCAGGACTAAGGATACTCCTGTTTTACCGGCCCGGGCGGTACGACCACTTCTATGGGTATAATAATCTGTTTGATCGGGTAACTGGTAATGGACCACATAAGCTAAATTATCAACATCTATTCCCCTGGCGGCAACATCTGTTGCAACAAGAATGCGCGCAGTTTTGTTTTTGAATGCCCGCATTACTTTATCCCGCTCTTTTTGAAGCATATCCCCTTCCAGTAACCCTACAGGATAATTTTTTGCTTCCAGTTGCTTTGCCAAAACTTTTGCTACCGCTTTTGTCCTGGTAAAAATAATTCCCCTGCTCTTTCCCTGGCTCTTTAAAAATAAGGAAAGAGTATCCAGTTTATTATGATCGTCCCCAACAACATATTGATGCTCTATACCTGCGTTTACCGCTTCGGCTTTGTCAATATTTACTCTAACTGCATTCTGAGATAAGTAGCTGTTTATAATTTCATCCAGTTCCTTAGGAATGGTGGCAGAAAAAAGCCATATATTCCTATTCCCTTTGGTTTTTTTAAGAATCTGCGTAAGTTCGTCCTTAAATCCCATACTCAGCATTTCATCTGCTTCATCCAGCACCAGGGTCTCGATTTTAGAAATATCTATCGCCTTCCTGTTTAAAAGATCAATTAATCTCCCCGGAGTAGCAACTACAATTTGTGTAGGACGTTTTAATCGTTCAATTTGAATATCAATTTTTTCCCCACCATATACGGCTTCGGTAAAAATTTTATCGGTGTATTTGGTGAATTTAAATAATTGCTTTGCAATTTGTTGCCCTAATTCTCTTGTAGGAGCAAGCACTAAGGCCTGTACATACTTTTTATCGGGATCAACTTTTTCGAGTAAGGGTAAACCAAAAGCAGCAGTTTTACCTGTTCCCGTTTGTGCCTGGCCAATAAAATCAATATTTTTTGAAGAAAGTATTGGAATTGCTTCCTCCTGGATTTTAGTTGGGGAATGAATTCCTAATTCTTTTAAACCTTTAATGATATCTTCTGAAACTCCTAAATGTGCAAATGTCATAAATTATTTTTATAATGTGCAAAGGTACTTCTAAATGAGGAATTAACAGAATTAAGGAATTCTTTGAAAAGGAGTTAAATTATAGCTAAATCAAAAAGATACTTTTGCAAAAGCAGAAAGCTTCCTTAAATTTAGTAATTAACCAATAAAAATATTAATATGTCTTTACTAACAGTAATTCTAAATATTTTACTACCTCCATTAGCCGTATATCTTAAGCATGGTTTAGGTAGTACTTTTGTAATAAGTTTAATATTAACTATAATAGGTTGGATTCCCGGAGTAATTCACGCATTTTGGGTAAACGGAACCTCTTAGATTAAATAAACTTTTAGGAACTGCTAAGTTTTCGTAATTACGAATTCTTAGCAGTTTTTTTATTGCTGAAGTTTTTCCCTCTCGCTAAGGCGCTTTTCCCATTTCCAGGCACTTTCCAAAGCTTCATCCAGTTCCTTTTGAGCTTGCCACTTAAGAACTTCGTTAGCTTTTTGAGTATCGGCATAGGCTGCGACAATATCTCCCTCTCTCCTGCCTACGATCTTATAAGGCAGTTCCTTGCCTGTTGAACGCTCGAAGGATTTAATTACTTCAAGAACAGTATTTCCCTTTCCGGTTCCTAGATTGAAAACCTCGTAATTAGCTTCAGAATCATTTTTCAGCAACCTTTTTAGCGCTGTTACATGGGCACGCGCAAGATCCATAACGTGAATATAATCTCTTATACAGGTACCGTCTTTGGTAGGATAATCATCACCAAATACTGAAAGTTTTTCTCTTTTTCCAATAGCTGTCTGGGTAATAAATGGAACCAGGTTTTGAGGAGTCCCTATGGGTAATTCTCCTATTTCCCCACTAGGATGGGCGCCAATAGGATTGAAATATCGTAACGATATTGCTTTTAAGTTAGCGTGAACTTTAGTGGTATCACGAATAATTTCTTCCCCAATCTGTTTCGTATTTCCATAAGGCGAGACTGCTTCTTTAATGGGTGCTTCTTCAGTTATTGGTAAAGAATCTGCCTGCCCATAGACCGTGCAGGAAGAACTGAAAATGAAACTGGCCTCATTTTTTTTACTCAGCTCTTTCAGAAGATAAATTAACGAAGACAAATTGTTTTCATAATATAGTAGCGGATTTTCTACGCTTTCACCAACTGCTTTGGATGCAGCAAAATGAACAACCCCTTTTATATCGGGATATTTCTCGAAGAAATCTTTAACCAGGTCTTTATCGCGAAGGTCAATTTTTTCAAAAATGGGAGTTTTTTGTGTTATTCTGGTTATACCGGCAAGAACATCTAAAGATGAATTGGAAAGATTATCTATAATAATCACTTCAAAACCCTCTTCCTGAAGCGCAACAACAGTATGTGAACCTATAAAACCCAGTCCCCCGGTAACTACAATTTGAGAATTCATATATTTTTTCTTAAAGCGTGCAAAATAGGAAAATTGCCACTAAATAAAGATTTATTATATCAAGTTTAATACGCCGAATTATTTCCTGTTACTGTAATTAAATTCTCTGTTAATAAAAATTATCTTTGCCAAAATTGTACGTTTATGAAATTTGAGCATAAAATTGTAACCTTTAGGTGGATAAGTATCCTGGAAGGAATTTCTTTCCTGGTCCTTTTATTTCTCGCCATGCCGCTTAAATATTTTTTTGATTTACCCTGGATGGTTAAAGTGGTAGGTATGGCTCATGGAATTCTTTTTATAGCTTACGTAATAGGCGCGGTTCTAATGTATAAACCATTAAACTGGACAAAGAGAACTCTTATAATTGCTCTTGTTTGTTCTGTTGTTCCTTTTGGTCCCTTTTATATTGAAAATAAATACCTGTAAGTCATGGATGAATTTATCGATTTTAAATCGGTTATCTGTCTACTTGAAAATTACCTTTTAGAGCAGGGAATGAATCCTGTTCTTGCTTCTTATCTAAACTTGCTGGTTAATCTTTCTATACTGATCCTGCTGGTAATACTCCTCAATTATGTTATAAGAAGGTTTGTAATTGAAGCTTTCAAAGCTTTTACCAATAAAACAAAAACCACCTTCGATGATTTTCTTGTAAAAAGTAATTTTCCTAAATATATGGGCCAGATCTTCCCATTGATACTGGTGTATTATGCTATTCCTTACATCCTGGTGGAGCATGTTTTTCTTCTTAAAATCATCAATTTCCTGATTAATATTTATGTAATTATCCTGGTGGTATGGATCCTTAGAAGTTTGTTAAGAACCACAAAGAATTATATGAAAACCCGGGAAGAATACAGCGATAAACCTTTAGACAGCTATATCCAGGTGGTGATGATCTTCGTTTGGGTTGTGGGGTTTATGTTCATCTTTTCGGAAATTACGGGAAAATCGGTTATAAATTTTGCAATCTCATTAGGAGCTGCTTCTGCAATTCTTTTATTGATCTTTAAGGACACAATCCTGGGTTTTGTAGCCTCCATACAGGTTTCTGTTAATGATATCGTGAGAATCGGGGACTGGATAACCTTTAGTAAATTTGGAGCAGATGGTAGTGTAACAGAGATTAACCTGGCTACGGTTCGTGTACAAAACTGGGATAACACCTTTACAACCATCCCTACCTATAGTTTAATTGCAGATTCTTTTCAAAACTGGAGGGGAATGCAGGAATCCCCCGGAAGAAGAATTAAAAGAGCTATTTTTATTAAGCAGAACTCGGTAAAATTTGTTTCTTCGGAAGATCTTGAGCGATATAAGAAAATATCCTTAATAGAACCTTACCTGAATCATCGCCAGCGGGAAATTGATAAATACAATTCAGGAAATGAAATCAACAAAGAACTTCCGGTAAATGGCAGGAACCAAACAAATTTAGGAATCTTCAGGAAGTATGCAGATGCGTACCTTCACGAGCACTCTGCAATTCATAAAGAGATGTATATTATTGTTCGGCACCTTGCCCCTACTTCGCAAGGGATCCCGGTGGAGATCCTTTGTTTTAGTAAGGATAAAAGATGGGAAAATTTTGAACATATTTCATCAGATATTTTTGATCATCTCATTGCCGCTGTTCCTTATTTTGATCTCAAACTTTTTGAGTCACCTTCAGGAGATGATATAAGAGAGCTTTTAGCGTTAAAATCACTGGAATAAAAAAGAGGCCCTGTTGGGCCTCTATGTTTTTTATTCAAGAAAATGTTCTATTCTCTGTAATCTACACGTTCATCCCTTACATAATGTGTATCGGCATAATCAGTTCGTAAACTGGAAACTCCCAGGTATCCACCACCTGCGGCTACTAGAATTCCTAAAATTAAAGCAATGGCAAGGTAAAGAGCAGCATCAGATACTGCCTGAGCTACATTTTCAGCCTGTTGGGTCACTTCCTGCTCTGCATTTTGAAGGAACTGTTCAGTTTGCTGACGAAGATTTTCAAATTGAGCCGTATAATTTTCCACGGCCCTTTCAGCTTCCGCTTCAGTCATATTAGTTCTTTCTGTAATTACATTTACTAAAGCTTCTTTATCTAAAGCTTCAAAAGTATTTTGAAATTCGTTCTTCGCGTTTTGGAAGATTTGATCTATTTCCTGTTTGGCATTTCCCGGTTGTTGAGCCGCTTGTTGAGCCTGATTTTGGGCCGTGGAAGTTACATCCTGCACATTTTCCTCAATCCTGTCAGGATCTAAGGCCGGCTTATTGGTATCTTCTAAAAGACCATATATTCTTTGTTTTGCTTCCTCAAGAGAAATATCCAGATTTTGATTCATTTTATCCTGATTGGAAGAAGATTGATTATTTCCTGAAGATGAAACTGTATTGCTAATTGCACTACCGGCAGAAGAAACAACATTTCCAACCAAATTCCCTACTCCTGAAATTATACTTCCTATAGTTGAAGTTAACAACCATGCAGAGATAATTGTGTAAAGAGCCCAGGTCATTATTCCCTGGATAATTCCGCTTTTATTTGAAAAGGAAACTCCTACTCTCGCTGCCACGAATCCTCCCAGAAATAAAGCGATAAGATTACTTAGGATCCACCAGATTAAGGTTCCTGTCCCTAATCCACTTAAAGGATTACTTTCTTCTGTGGGTTCAATGCTTCCTAACCCAATGGCGATGCCAAGAAGATTTAAGATTAACATTACCGATAAAATGGTCACTACTCCCGCAAGAATTGCTCTCCACGAAACACCTTTTCTTGGTACAGCATCATAAGAATTTAATCTGCTTACTCTTTCCATATTATTTGTTTTTAGTTAGTTATTTGTTCAGGCTATAAACCTTATAAATGAATTTCTTATAAATTTATTTTATAAATAACAGCTATTTCTTAAAAAAAAGAAAAAAGGCTTCAAAAACAGCATTTTTTAATATAAAAAAGCAATAAAACAATTAATTTAATAAAATATTAACAAAAACTAACCCGTATGAGGCTGCAAACTTTTTTATTATTTACAAGCTTTTTAAATACTTCCATTTCTTCCTAATGGAAGCAACGAAATGGACACAGCTGTTGCATAGCCACAGGAACAGGATCAACCTGCACCCACGGCAAAACAAATGAAAAAAACTGTTGAACAAATTAAAATTCAGAGAATAACAGGTTGAGAAAAAGTAAGAGAAAGCCGAAGATCCAATTAAGCTCAAAAATTTCTGTTTCTCCAGATCCTAACAGTTTTTTAATAAAAGTTCAGTACTCTTCGTGGTAACTTGAAGAAATTTTAATTTATGCAGGAGTCAAAAGAAATTACAACCACGACCGTTTCAGATTCGTTCGAAAGTTTTTACGATAATTTCATAGAACAGCTTCCACTAATAGGGATGGGTCTTTTTATTATCATCCTCGGGGTTTTGATTGGTACATGGATTGGAAATTTCGCAAAAATTAGAATTGCAAATAAAACTAAAGATCCCCTGATGAGTAAATTCCTGGGGAAATCAATTCGCCTGGTACTCATAATTATTTCTGTAATGATTGGACTGCGCGCAGCGGGTTTGGGGGGAATAGCTACAGGACTGTTAACCGCAGCAGGTGCCAGTGCCGTTGTTCTTGGTTTTGCTTTTAAGGATATTGGAGAAAATTTCATTGCAGGAATTATATTATCATTCAACCGGCCTTTTAATATAAATGACACTGTAGAAGTAGGCGGGAATTTTGGAAAGGTAAAAGCTCTTGAATTTCGGTACACGAAATTAAAAACCTTCGATGGAAAAGACGTCTACATTCCAAACAGCGATGTTTTAACCGAGCCTGTAACTAATTTTACGGAAGACGGTTTTTTCCGCTGGGATTTTGTTATAGGAATAGCTTACGAAAATAATATCCAGAAGGCCAAAGAAATAATTATGGAGGCGCTGAGAAGCCGGCCTAGCGTAGTGGAAGATGAAGAGCATGAAAATTTTGTAATTGAAGAAGAACTTGCCACGAGTACCGTAAATCTAAAAGTTTTCTTTTGGGTTCATACAAAAGATTTTAGAAGAATGGCATTAATTGATAAAGGAAATGTTATTCGGGCTGTTAAAGAAGCACTTGAACAAAATGGATTCTATTTACCGGCAGATATCCAGGAAATCAAATTGTATGGGCCAGAAAAAGATTTTCCGGTAAGATTATCAAAACCTGTAAATGATAAATCTAAATCCTAAATTTTTATTTTACTTACGCCCAATCTCGGGTGTTTTAATTTTAGTTTTAAACTTCTTGTTGAATTTTTCAATAAAGTACGCTGCCAATAAAGGAGAGGCCTCTTCTTTGTTTTGGTGCACAAAAAAGTACAGGTTCCTTAATCCTATTTTATGCCATTCTCCAATTTTTTTTATCCATCCATCCAATCTTTTGAAATCGAATTCATCATTGGCTCCCACATATCTTATAAATGCGGTTGGGTTTGTAAGCCTCATGTGCAGCAAGTCTCTTCTTCCTGCTGTATCTGTTATTATGTTAGTAATGTCATATTTTTTTAAAATTTCTATTAATTGCTTTGCCGTTTCTTCATCATTATACCAATCTGTATATCGAAATTCTGCTGCCAAAGGAATTTCTCGGGGCCAATGTTTGAAAAACGGCTCCAGTCTTTCAATAAATTTCGGCCTGAAATTATCAGGCATTTGAAGGAATACCATTCCCAATTGTTCCTTTAAGGGCGACAAATTCCTTATGAAATCATCCACATATTTCTCTGTTTCCTTCAATCTTTTTATGTGACTTATAATTCTTGGCACCTTGGGAAAAAATTCAAAATCACCAGAGACTTTTTCTCTCCAGGCCTGGAATTGTGCTTCAGGGTACATTTTGTAAAAAGAAGCATTAAGTTCAACAGAGTTGAATTGGGTGGAGTAATATTTTAATTCATCTTTGACTCCTTTAGGATAGAAATTTTTCAGATACTGTTTATTCCATTTAGCGCAGCCTATTCTTACGTTATTAAGAGAGGAAGCTTTTTGCTCTTCCAGGATTTCTTTCGTCTCTGGATGAGTTCGGGTAAGTTTATATTTAATATTAGAAGTGTCTTCTACTTTACCAAATCTCATTACCTCAATTAATATTTCTTAAAATAGACTGTTTTTTTATTGACGAACTCCCTTATTCCCTGCAAGGAAAGCTCTCTCCCGTAACCTGATGTTTTAGTGCCTCCAAAGGGAAGCCGTGGATCGCTTTTTACCAGTTCGTTTATAAAAACGGCACCATCCTCAAATTGAGGCACCAGTTTTTCGGCAAACTCAAGATCTTCAGTAAAAATAGAAACTCCAAGTCCAAAATCTGAAATATTTACCAACTTCACTGCTTCTTCTTCAGTTTTAAAAGTAGTAACCGAAATTGCAGGGCCAAATGTTTCTTCTTTAAAAAAAGGCATATCGGGTTTTACGTTGGTAAGAATAGTTGGCTCAAAATATGTCACTTTTCTGTTTCCGCCTAAATGAACCGTTGCCCCGGCCTCTACAGATTTCTTCATTTGCTTTTCCAGGTCCTCTGCAAGATCTTCTCTTGCCATAACTCCTATAAAAGTTTCTTCTTTCATGGGGTCACCAGATTTTAGTTCCTTTACCTTTTGAGTGAAAATTTCCAAAAACTCCTCATATACTTCTTCCTGAACCAACAGTCTTTTACCGGCAATACAACTTTGCCCTGTATTTTGAAACCTCGCCTGCACACAGGTTTTGGCTGCTTCTTCGAGATTGGCATTTTTAAATATTACCAGCGCATTACTGCCGCCCAATTCCAGAACAGTTTTCTTTATCTCCTCCCCTGCCGATTTGGCTACGGCGCTCCCGGCACCTTTACTTCCTGTTAGAGTAACTGCTTTTACCCTTTTATTCCGGATTATTTCCTCAACTTTATCACTCCCCATAGGCAAGTGCTGAAAACATCCTTTAGGAAATCCCGCTCTTTCAAAAACCTTTTGAATATTATTTCCGCTTAGCATTACATTACTGGCATGTTTTAAAACACCTACGTTTCCAGCCATTAAAGAAGGTGCCGCAAACCTAAATACCTGCCAGAAAGGATAATTCCAGGGCATTACTGCCAGTACCACCCCAAGAGGTTCAAAAGAAACATAACTTTTATGTGCATCTGTATCAATTATCTCCTTTTCCAACTGTGCTTCTGCGTGGTCTGCATAATACTCACAAACCCAGGCACATTTCTCTATCTCGGCAATAGATTGCTTAATAGGTTTTCCCATTTCCCGGGTAATGGTATCGGCATATTCTCTTATGTTATTTTTAAGCTCTTCAGCAGCTTTTTTCATAAGCTTAGAGCGATGAGCAAAATCAGTATTTCTCCAGCTGTTAAAACATTCATCGGCCTCCTGTAATGCTTTTTCTATTTCTTCGGAAGTCAATTCTTTGGTTTCGGCAAATTCTTCTCCTGTGTAAGGATTTATGGATTTGATCATAAGACATTTGGATTTTCTTAAAGATAAAAAGAAGCAGGTAGAACCTGTACCGATTAAGACTTATTTAACTGAGGTTAATTTGTTCATAAACCGGTTTAAAAAATTAAGCAAAACAATTCCCTGTGCTCTTTATTTAAAGGTATATTTAAAAAACTTCTATTATGAACGAGCGGGACTTACAACTACTTCGTCTTAGACCAGAAATTCCTTCTGCAAGAGTTTCAGAAAACATGAGCTTTGATGAAAAATTTCAAAACAGGACACTTCGCCCCATTGCCAAGCTTCAGGATGACCTTTTTGTCCTTGTTTTTAAAAATTACATTCAGAAGCACAAAAATTCCTTTTATGATTTCTCTGTAGAAAAGAAAATGATTTTTATAGAGAATGCCATTCAGAAGGATATCAAGTTCAGAAACAGCCTTAAGGGTATTGTAATTGGGCAATTTACTGCCGATGAATATGAGAATTACATTCTCAATTCCTCTGCCTTAAATAAAAGAATGATGAATATTGTTAAGGAACGAATTATTGGAAATATCCAGTTACTGGAGCAGGTAGTATACAAGGAGGCCCAGTAATATTGTAAAGGAGAAACTCATCAACGTGCCTATTAGCACATATTCGGTTTGTTTGCGTGCACCCGATTCTGATTTATCACTGAACCTAAGGATGGATTTCGCGGCAATTAGAAATCCTATAGCAGCAAAATTACTGGTGAGAATAAATGTTAGAACCAAAATTCTTTCAAATATTCCTATATAACGCCCCGCAGCCTCCAGGCTATTTTTTTGATAATTTATTTCTATCTCATCCTGCCACCTTTTTGTAGCCTTACCTATTAAATATCCTGCAGGAAAAATAACAAGAATATAAGCTGCTGTTACCAGCAGGAAATTGACAGAATTAAATATTTGTGATATTACACCGGGCACACTTTCGAAACCATCTATTAGATACAGCCACACTAATAGGAGAATTATTATGTGAAATAGCTGGTCCAGCAGGAAGAACTTGAGGTTATCATTCCTTTGGCTTAGCTTCCACCAGTCGATTAAATAATGTGTAACACTTATAAAAAGCGCAAGATACCACCACTCTATATTTTGTAAGAATAACAAGGTGAGGGCACCTGCAATAAAGGCGTGAATAACTACAAAATAAGATTTCCCTTTAAATTTCTGTTTGTGCTTTATCCAGGAATTTGGTTGTAGTACAAAGTCGGTTAGGATGTGTGCCAGCAATAACTGAAGTAAAATAAGCAGGTTATCCATTTAAAAGTTTTTTTGAGATTACTTCATTATAACGTTCCAAAAGAACGGAGATAGCGTCCCATCCTGCGGCTTTTTTACGTTGATTCACGGCAGACTGGCTTATCTTAATTTCGGCGGCTACTTCTTTTTCTTTTAAACCTTTGATTAAATAATATACAACTTCAGCTGAGGCGGTGCTCCATTTATCGCTAACTGTATCCAGGAGAAAAAGAGATGCATTGAATTCTGAATTTATATCATCATCTTCGGTAGTCAACTTAATTTTTCGATTTTCAGTTTTCATGGCGTCCAGAGTTCTTCCCGAAAATTGAAAAGCCTGCCCATTAGACTCAGATATTGCTTCTCTTTCTATTTCCTGCAATCCTACTCCTATAGACATTTTGAAATCTGCAATCTTGGAATAATTTCTACTCTTCCTTGTCTTTTTAATATGGATCCTGTTTACTGCTGCTTTTAATAGCAGGGCAACCTTTAATGCATCTTCCGGGTATTTAAGAACTCCTTGGAAACTGTCCCCTCTATATATTTTAAATCGATTTTCTGTGTCGGTAAAACCGGTTATTGCATTAAATTCAGCCTTTAAAGTATCTAAAACTTCATTCAGGACTTCCTCATCATAATGGGAAGAATCAATTAGATCTGCTGTTAACACTGCTACCATAAGATCAAATATATATAAATTTAATTAGGCTACAAACTTATATTCTTTAAAAATAAGTCTACAGACTAATAAAAACGAATTATAAGTCTAAAGGCTTATACGATATTTGGCTAGTAATTCCATTCTATTAAAGTTTTGTAAAATATTCTTTTAGAAGATAAGTGATAAGTACTTTTAAAATAAAACAACAGAATGGCACTAAACAGACAGCAGGTATTTGCAAAATGCCTTGATAAAGTAAACGATCAAATAAGAAAGTATAATGAAAAACTAGCCTCTTTAAAGGAATCTATGGATTCTATAGATCGTCATAACGATTATGACGAGGAAGGGAAGCTATTGGGAGAATATGAAGAATATTCCCGTCACCTGGATACAGCACAAAAAATGAAAGCTAAGCTTAATACTGTAGACCGAGATCATTACACAGAAGATATACAGTTTGGAAGTATAATAGAAACTGAAAAAAATTATTACTTCATTGCCGTTGGTTTAGGAAAAATCGATTTGGACAATGGAAGTTCAATATTTGCAGTTTCAACTGAAGCGCCTATTTTTGAAAAGCTCAAGGGAAAAAAAGAAGGAGATTCTTTTGAAATAAACGATCAAAAAATGGAAATTCTGAAAGTTCATTAAATTACTCCGGATACTCAACCCGAAGATGAAAAATGTTCTTAAGCTTTTGTTTAAGGACTTTTTTTATGAGCTGAATTTCCTTGAAAGTAATATCGGCATTTAGAAATTGAGCCTCTTCCATTTGCTTATTAATGATCTTCTCTACAAAATCATTAATCCGGGCTGTAGTGGGTTCTTTTAAACTTTTACTGGCAGCTTCCACGCTGTCGCACATCATTAAAATGGCAGTTTCCCGGCTAAAAGGAATGGGCCCGGGATATTTGAAATCTGCAGCAACCGCAGTATCATTCTGCTCCTTTTCTTTCATATAAAAGAAATAGACAGTGCTGGTACCGTGATGGGTCCTTATGAAATCTATGACCCTATCGGGAAGATTATATTTCTTAGCTATTTCTATTCCCCTAATTACGTGACCAATTATAATTTCTGCACTTTCCTTAGGGGAAAGCTCATCGTGAGAATTTAAGGAGGTGGATTGATTTTCAGAAAAATAGGTGGGGTTTTCCATTTTTCCAATATCATGATAAAGCGCTCCTACCCTCACAAGCATCGCGTTAGCCCCAATTTCATTTGCTGCAGCTTCAGCAAGATTGGCCACATTAAGAGAATGGTGAAAGGTTCCCGGGGCTTTTTCAGATAATTCTTTCAATAATTTCGAATTGGTATCAGATAATTCAAGAAGTGACATATCAGAAACTAATCCGAAGAACTTTTCATAAATATAAATAAGGGGCTGGACAAATAAAGTAGCTAATCCACCTAAGACAAACGTTAGAAAAATTTCAGAATCCAGTTCCAGAATACTTCCTTCCTGGATTACCGTAAAAGCAAAATATACAAGAATATAGACAAAAGTTATCTGCCCTACTGAAATAAACAGATTGGCTCTCTTATACAATTCAGAAACTGTTAGAATAGTAACAATTCCTGCGATAATTTGCAGGAACATAT
Source organism: uncultured Antarcticibacterium sp. (assembly GCA_964639695.1). Lineage (GTDB taxonomy): Bacteria > Bacteroidota > Bacteroidia > Flavobacteriales > Flavobacteriaceae > Gillisia. The sequence continues at coordinate 23,757 of CAZXEY010000028.1, forward strand.
ATTCATAACTGTTTGGCACCACAAAACCAAGGATAAGTACCGTGATTACGTGTGCAAATAAGCCCAGTCGGGAATCAAAAAATGCTTTAAGAGTAAGCGGAAGGATACAAAGCGGGACGATATAAACGTAAGTAGGTTCAAAGTTTACCACAAGCGAAGTGAGGAAAACCATAAGAAGTATATTGAAAAAGATAAAGGAAATCTTTACGTTATTATCGTAAATATACCTTCGGTACTTTCTAATAAATAATAAGAGCATTAATAAAGCAAGGCAAACCAACAGGCTGTAACCTAATAAGATCCAGTTGTAACTCGATTCACTCCATATTTGTGACTCATATTCCTGTCGCAGGGACCTTAATACATCCAGCTTTTGCCCCTCTACAATTTCACCCCTGGAGATAATTACAGTTCCCTGCTCTATACTCCCCCGGGTATAGGAAATCCCGCGAAGTTTGCTCTCAAGCTCCTTTTCGGTAAGAGCTTCGTCATAACTAACATTGGGTTGTGTGATACTATAAAATAGTTCAAGTAATTCTGGTTTTAAAGAGGTAAGATTGCTGCGATCAATATTGGTAGTGAGGTAGCTCCTAATCTCATCCTGGGCAAATATCTTCCCCATATTGATTTCCCGGGCGACATTTCCCTTTTTTAAATATACCAGTTGATCGGGTTCCAATCGTTTTTCCTGGTCAAGGATACCATATTCGTAAACCCCATTTATAACTTTTTCTACAAAATTCTCAATTATTCTTTCCCTCCTGTTCAAGACACTATCTGAAAAAACATTTTGAATTGCCTGCGGAACCTGGGATTTAACTTCTTCAACTATAGCTTCGTTATAGCTATAATAAGGAATGTGATTAGAAATTATCTGTTGCTTCTCCTTTACTATTTCTTCATCAGACTTTAAGATTGCAAAATCAAAAGGAGCATAGAGATTTTCATACTGCCACGGTTTTCCTTTGGTTATTTCATATTTAAATTTACCTCCGGTAGGAAGAAGCGAGACAATAAGCGCTGCAGTAATTATGAACAAAAAAATCTTATAGAATAAAGCCTGATTTTTGTAAAAATTATTGACGAAGTTGTTCATTTACCTGAAATAGTATTCTTCAAATGTAATAAAAAAACATCATGCGGTTAGAAGCCTTGGTTTGTTCTTTATAAAATCCTTAAATTCGCAACTGGACAAAATCAAACGATTTATATATGAAAGAAGTTGTAATAGTAAGTGCTGCAAGAACTCCAATTGGAAGCTTTTTAGGAAGCTTATCTACAGTCCCGGCTACAAAATTAGGTTCCATTGCCATAAAAGGCGCTTTAGATAAAATTAACCTTAAACCCGAGCTGGTAAGCGAGGTAATAATGGGTAATGTAGTGCAGGCAGGATTAGGGCAGGCACCTGCGAGACAAGCTGCAGTGGGTGCAGGAATTCCTTATAATGTTCCTTGTACCACAGTAAATAAAGTTTGTGCCAGCGGGATGAAAGCAGTGATGCAGGGAGCGCAATCTATTGCTTTGGGAGATGCAGAGATCATAGTGGCAGGAGGAATGGAAAATATGAGTATGATCCCACATTACCTACACTTAAGAAACGGACAAAAATTTGGGCCTGCAACGATGATTGACGGGCTTCAAAAAGATGGCTTAGTAGATGCCTATAACCAAATGGCTATGGGAGTTTGTGCAGATAACTGTGCAATAGAACACGAATTTTCCAGAGAAGATCAGGATAAGTTTGCTGTACAATCCTATGAAAGATCGGCAAAAGCCTGGAAAGAGGGAAAGTTTGATAATGAAGTTGTCCCTGTAGAAGTGCCACAACGTAAAGGTGATCCTTTAGTAATTAAGGAAGATGAGGAGTACAAAAATGTACAAATGGATAAAATTGCTTCCTTGCGACCAGCTTTTTCTAAGGAAGGTACAGTGACTGCAGCTAATGCCTCTACAATAAATGATGGTGCCGGTGCAGTGGTTCTTATGAGCCGCGAAAAAGCAAATGAATTAGGATTAAAGGTTTTGGGAACTATAAAAGGGTTTGCAGACGCTGCTCAGGATCCCGATAAGTTTACAACTGCCCCTGCTATTGCATTACCTAAAGCGCTTAAGAAAGCAGGTATAGCTCAGGATGATGTAGATTTCTTCGAGTTCAATGAAGCTTTTTCTGTTGTTGGGCTTGCGAATATGAAAATACTGGGATTAACAGATAAGAATACGAACGTTAATGGTGGTGCAGTCTCCTTAGGCCACCCACTGGGATGCTCCGGAGTTAGAATCATTATTACCCTTTTAAGTGTTCTTGAACAAAATGATGGAAAAATTGGGGCGGCTGCTATTTGTAACGGTGGTGGTGGCGCTTCAGCTATTGTTATTCAAAGAGATTAATCAAAATATGCAATCTGCTCTTAATGCAATACGGGATATGCAATCTTAGTATCGTGCCGGTTAGAATGCAACCGGCCGATGCTTCCGAAATGATTTCGCAGTTACTATATGGAGAATATTTCAAAGTTCTTGAGGAACGGGGAAAATGGAGCAGGATTAGAATAACTTTTGATTCTTTTGAAGGCTGGATAGATAATACTCAATACACCAAACTTGCTGAGCTGGATTATATACAACTCTCTGAAGCTCCAAGAATTTATTCTGCAGATCTAATTGAGTTTGTAACCGATGCATCGGGCAGCCTTACCACGATTCCTGTTGGAGCTGTTTTAAATTACGCAGCTAAGAATAACTTTCATTTTGACGGTCATACCAGCAGTGGATTAAAAGCAAAATCTAAAATTATTGATACGGCGCTCCTTTTTCTCAATGCTCCTTATTTATGGGGAGGTAAAACTCCCTTTGGAATTGACAGTAGTGGTTTTACCCAAATGGTATATATGCTTAACGGATATTCGCTGTTAAGAAATGCTGCACAACAGGCTAAGCAGGGTGAAGCTTTGAGTTTTATTGAAGAAAGCGAGCCGGGCGATCTGGCATTTTTCGATGATAATGAAGGAAATATTAATCATGTTGGCATTATCATGAAGGACAATTATATTGTTCACGTTTATGGCAAGGTAAGAATTGACAGAATTGATCATTCAGGGATTTTTAATGTAGAACAGTTC
>CAZXEY010000029.1:0-26729 GCA_964639695.1 uncultured Antarcticibacterium sp.
CCGGAACTAAAAAAGGTTTTCTGTGAGTTAGACCTCCTTCTTTGGTCACATTGTAATTCCTGATGATATTTTCTAAAGTTGTCATGATTGATAAATTTTAATTGTTAGTGATGATATGATGTTGATGATTAGATGCCGTAGCGCCTTCTGTTATACCAGTTACTTCTGGTGGATTCTCCCGGAACTAAAAAAGGTTTTCTGTGAGTTAGACCTCCTTCTTTGGTCACATTGTAATTCCTGATGATATTTTCTAAAGTTGTCATGATTGATAAATTTTAATTGTTAGTGATGATATGATGTTGATGATTAGATGCCGTAGCGCCTTCTGTTATACCAGTTACTTCTGGTGGATTCTCCCGGAACTAAAAAAGGTTTTCTGTGAGTTAGACCTCCTTCTTTGGTCACATTGTACTTCCTAATGATGTTTTCTAAAGTTGTCATGATTGATAAATTTAAATTGTTAGTGATGAATTGATGTTGATAATTAGATGCTGTAACGTCTTCTGTTGTACCAATTGTTCCTGGTTGTGTCTCCCTGGCCTAAAAAGGATTTTCTATGAGTTAAACCTCCTTCTTTGGTCACATTGTAATTCCTGATGATGTTTTCTAAAGTTGTCAAGAATGATAAATTTTAATTGTTAGTGATGAAATGATGAGGATAATTAGATGCCATAGCGCCTTCTGTTATACCAGTTACTTCTGGTGGATTCTCCCGGAACTAAAAAAGGTTTTCTGTGAGTTAGACCTCCTTCTTTGATCACGTTGTAATTTTTGATGATGTTTTCTAAAGTTGTCATGATTGAGAATGTTTTATACTTAATAGACTGATGAAAAACAATTATGTTACAGTACTATGTAATAAACAGTACCAAATTAACAAAATATTAACTTTTAAGGCTATTTCTATAGCCTTTAGTTAATTAAAAATTAATGAAGCCGAAGAAAGGCAGGGGGTTTCGGTTTATTCTAAGAGATTAGCTATTTTTACATTTATGCAAAAAATAGCCTTTCTTATTGTAATAGGAGCTCTTGCCATCGCAGGAATAATTTATTTTATTTTCGACGGTTCTCCATCAAGGGAACCCGGAGGTTCAAAAAAGGTCAATATTATTCAAAAGTGGGAATTACCTAATTCCCTGGATGAAATCTCGGGGATAACATTTTTAGGAGAAAATCGAATAGCAGGTGTACAGGATGAGAAAGGAATTATATTTATTTATAATTTAAAATCTTCGTCAATTGAAAAAGAAATTCCGTTTGCAGGTAACGGGGACTATGAAGGTATTACGATAGCCGGTTCTACAGCTTATGTTTTAAGAAGCGATGGGCTCATATTTGAAGTTAAGGATTTTCAGAAAGAATCAAAAGAAACGATAGAGCATAAACTGCAGTTCGACGAGAACTATGATTTTGAAGGAATTGCTTACGATTCGCGAAATAGAAGACTATTGCTATCCATGAAAGATAAAGCCGGTGATGATTTTAAACCTATTCTTGCCTATGATCTTAAAACGCAACAACTGGAAGATGAACCGGCATACAAAATCAATTTTTCAGATCCAGTTTTTAGCAAATTGAATAGGAAAAAATCCCATAGGATGATGCGACCTTCAGATCTTGCATTTCATCCTCTATCCGGCGACCTTTATGTTCTTGAAGGAGAAAATCCCAAACTTCTAATTATGGATCCATCCGGAGAATTAAAAGAACTTCATGTTTTTAAACCAAATCAATTTCCGCAGGCCGAAGGAATTACTTTTGGTAAAGGCGGGGAAATTTATATTTCTAACGAAGGGAGTGGCGGACCGGCAACTATTTTACATGTAAATCTTAACACCAGTAAATGAATCAGGAAATAGAAACCTCATCAGTAAAAAAAAGTAAAGCACCTCTCTATATTTCTCTTGCTCTTGTAGCTGCCATAGTTGCCTCCTATTTTCTGGTGCCCCAGGTGCAAAGTTTTCTGGATGAAGCGTGGAGCACATTAACCAGTGGAGACGAGCAAAGAATTGAGGACTGGGTATCACAGTTCGGCTGGTTAGGCCCTTTGGTTTTAATCCTCGCGATGATCTTACAAATGTTCCTTTTAGTAATACCTACGATTGCATTAATGGTGGTTTCAATTTTGGCTTACGGTCCTGTTTGGGGAAGTTTAATTGTACTTGCAGCGGTTTTTGCCGCCTCATCTATTGGCTATCTTATAGGGAGTTATTTTGGTCCCGTTATCGTAGAACGATTAATAGGGCAAAAATCTGAAAAGAAAATTGGTAATTTCCTGGAAGATTACGGGTTCTGGGCCATAATTATAACCCGAATTAACCCAATGCTTTCTAACGATGCAATTAGTTTTGTTGCCGGTATTCTAAGAATGGGTTACTGGAAATTTATTGGAGCCACCCTTGTGGGGATTGCACCTCTTACCATCTATTTGGCCATAGTGGGCAAAAGTAATGACACACTAATACAAGGTCTTATATGGGGATCTGTAATTAGTTTGATCTTGTTTCTTCTTTATGTGTATTGGGATAAGAAGAAAAATAAATAAAAAAACAGGCTGTTAAGCCTGTTTTTTATAAAAATTAAATTCCTGTTAGGATTGTTTCAATTTTTTTGAAACTGCTTCTACCTCATCCAAAACCCTTAGAAGATTTTCTCCCCATAGTTTTGCTATTTCTTCTTCAGAATAGCCTCTTTTTACAAGTTCCATAGTAACATTAAAAGTCTCTGATGCATCATTCCAGCCATCAACGCCACCGCCACCATCAAAATCTGAACTAATTCCTACGTGTTCAATTCCTATTAGTTTTACTAGGTAATCTATGTGGTCAACAAAATCTGCCACATTAACAGGAGCGATTTCCTTTCTTAATTTTTCAACTTCAGGTTTGGCTTTTTCGGTGATCTCCCTGTATTTTTCCATATAAAGATTTCTTTCTTCCTGTTCAAGACTTCTAACCTCGTCCCGGGATAAAATATTAAAGCCCGATTTTGCAGCTTCCTTCTTATAAATTTCAGTTCTACTTTCATAAAAAGCATTATGCTTTTCAGGATTTACATAAGAACTAAAGGCAACTGTTTGTACTACACCACCATGTTTTTTAAAGAGCATTAACAGTTCATCATCAAGATTCCTGCTGTGATTTCCTAGTGCCCTTGCCGAGGAATGGGAGGCCATTAAAGGGGCTTTAGAAATAGCAAACATTTGTTTTATTGCTTCTTTAGAAGGATGAGAAACATCGATCATCATCCCAACCCTATTCATTTCCTCAACTGCTTTTTTGCCTAATTCACTTAACCCGCCGTGCAACCATTCATCATTTGCTTCTCCTGTATTTGAATCGCTTAACTGGCTGTGGCCATTATGCGAAAGAGACATATATCTTGCCCCCAGATCATAAAACTGCTGGATCTTGCTTAAGTCCTCTCCAACAGGATATGCATTTTCTACTCCAATCATTCCCACCAGTTTTCCTTCTTTTACCAGTTTTCTAACTTCGGCAGAATTGGTTGCCAATCCTATTTTTTCCGGGGCGATTTCCTTCACAAGCCTGTGTATAGCATCAAATTTGGAAATTGCATTTTTATAGGCATCGGCATATCCTTGTTTTGTAAGTTCCCCCTGTCCCGTATACACAATAAACCAGGCAACATCAAGACCGCCTTTTTGCATTTTTGGTAAATTCACCTGTGTATTAAGGTCCTGGGTATAATTTACTTCTTCAGTAAAATTATTGACGTTAATATCGGCATGGGTATCTATAGTAATTACCTTTTCGTGAATTTTTTTTGCCTTTTCAACCAGATCCTGATCTGCCGTATTTTGTGCCGATGCAAAACCTCCTGCCAGTATTGTAATGAGACTTAAAAATTTTATTTTCATCCTTAAATTCTTTAATTTCTGAAATTTACTAATATTATTCTAATCTTATTATTTTAGAAAAAAATCAGAACTGCTTTTCTTATACATTTGTTCTGTATTAATACCTTATATGAATAAATTTATTATAGTAAATAATCCCGAGAAATGGCATATTCCTGTAGATAACATTTCTATTATTTCCTCAAAAGATTACCTCACAAATACTAAATATTCCCAATTAAAAAATGCCAGGATCTTTAATCTTTGCAAGGATTATTCTTACCAGTCCAAAGGATATTATGTTTCTCTATTGGCTGAAGCCCGGGGACACCTTGCAATTCCTACTGTAAAAAACATTGTAGATTTAAGGGAGCCTAAACTTGTACGTATTGTATCTGAAGAATTTGATGATCTTATACAACAAAGCCTTAAAAGTTTAAAATCTTCAGAATTTACTTTAAGTATATACTTCGGCCAGAATGTAGCACAAAAATATAGGGAATTAAGTGCCATGTTTTACAGGCATTTCCAGATTCCATTCCTTCGTGTAAAATTCAGTTATACCAACAAGTGGAATGTTAGGAGTATAAAAGCCATATCAGAATCTGAAATTCCACAGGAGCACAAAGAAGCTATGCATACTTTTGCTGGCCAATATTTTGCAAAAAAAAGATATGACATTCCCAGAACAAATTCGGCAATTTACGATTTGGCTATTTTGGTGCAGCCTAATGATCCTGCACCTCCTAGTAATAATAAAGCCATTAAAAAATTTATTGATATGGCGGAAAAAATGGATTTTTATGTGGAGGTAATATCTCCTAAAGATTTATCCCGACTTTCAGCATTTGATGCGCTTTTAATTCGCCAAAGCACAGAAGTTAATAATGAAGCCTATGCGTTTTCACGTAAAGCACAACAGGAAGATATTGCACTTGTAGATTATCCCGATGCAATTTTGAAATGCTGTAATAAGGTTTTTATGGCAGAAGCTTTACAAAATGCGAATATTCCTACTCCTAAAACTGTTATTGTTCACAAGGACAACAGAGATGAGGTTCTGGCTATTACTGGTTTGCCGTGTGTTTTAAAATCTCCAGATTCTACCTTTTCCTTTGGAGTTAAAAAAGCCAGTTCAAAAGAAGAATATAATAATCTGGTAAATAAAATGCTTAAGGAGTCTGATCTAATTATTGCGCAGGAATTTACACCCTCAGAATATGACTGGAGAATTGGAATCCTGGACGACAAGCCCATTTTTGCCTGCCGTTATTATATGGCGAAAGGGCACTGGCAGATCTACAACTGGAATGCTGTAAAAAAAGATGATAAAGATGGAAATGCCGATTGTCTACCTATAGAAGAAGTCCCGAAACAAATTTTATCTGTGGCTTTAAAGTCAGCAAAAATAATGGGGAAAGGTTTATTTGGTATTGACGTAAAAGAAGTAGGAGGAAAACCTATGGTTATTGAAATCAATGATAATCCTAATATAGATTTTGGGGTAGAGGACCGGTACTATGGGGATCAGGTTTATATTGAGATACTTCAGGCCCTTAAGAACCGTATAGAAAAAAGTAAATCATGAGTTACCATTTATTTGAAGTTTTTGGAATTGAACTGGAGTATATGCTGGTTCTCAAAAGCGATCTAAAGGTGAATCCGGTAGTGGATGAGCTAATAGCAATGAAGACCGGAGAAATCACATCGGATGTTGATAATGGGGAAATTGAATGGAGTAATGAGTTGGTTGCTCATGTGGTGGAGTTAAAAACAAACGGGCCAACAGCGGACCTGGAAGATCTGGATTTGAAATTTGCTGAAAATATTGTTGAAATTAACCAGCTTCTATTTTCCAAACAATCATTACTACTACCTTCAGCTTCGCATCCCCTAATGCATCCGGGGACAGAAATGAAATTGTGGCAACATAATTACAGTAAAATCTATTCACTGTATAACCGCATATTTGACTGCAGGGGCCATGGATGGAGTAATGTGCAAAGTATGCATATAAACCTTCCATTTTATGACGATGAGGAATTTGAAAAACTTCACGCAGCTGTGCGAATACTTTTACCCATTATTCCGGCTTTAAGTGCGAGTTCGCCAATTTTTGAAGGAGAATTTACAGGCTACAAAGATGCACGCATGCAGGTTTATAAAACCAATCAAAAGGAAATCCCTGAAATGACAGGAAAAGTGATTCCGGAACAGGTTTTTTCCAAAAAGCAATATTTCGAAAGAATATTTTCTCCTATAAACAAGGCAATAAAACCCTACGATACTGAGAACATTCTCGACCACCACTTTCTTAATTCACGGGGTGCAATAGCCCGGTTTGACAGAAATGCTATCGAACTTCGTGTTATTGACATACAGGAATGTCCTAAAGCCGATTTAGCCATTGCAATTTTAATAATTGAAGTTCTCAAATTGTTGGTTAGTGAAGAGCTTGTAACCCTGGAAGATCAAAAAAGCTGGCATGAAGATTCACTGGTGGAAATTTTTGATGTAGTTATTAAAGATGCAGAGCAGGCAGTGATATTCAATGAAAAATACCTGGATCTATTTGATATGAAAAGTCCTGCAACTGCAGGAGAAGTTTGGAATTATCTTTTTTCAAGAGTGAAGGAGAACATTTCTGAAAAACATAAGATAACATTAGAATTTCTGTTGAAAAATGGTAGCCTTGCAAGTAGAATATTAAATTCTTTAGGCGGAAATTATTCTGAAGCAAATATCCTTTCTGTTTATGAAGAGTTAGGACAGTGTGTGGCAACCAATACCTTATATAAACCGTGAAACTAATTTTAACCTGCGAACATGCAGGAAATGAGATTCCTGATTCTTTCCAGGATCTTTTCACAGGTGTAGAGGAGTTGCTGGAAACTCACCGCGGATTCGATCCCGGGGCTTTCGACCTTTTTTTAGATTTAAAAGATCTTGCCGATTTCTCCCAATATCATTCTGTGAGTAGGTTGCTAATTGAAGTAAACCGGAGTTTGGGAAACAAGCAGTTGTTTTCGGAATTCACTTCAAATCTTTCAATTGAAAAAAAAGAACTCCTTGTCAGGGAGTTATATCTTCCATACAGAAATTCTGTAGAAGAAAAAATAGAGGAAGTCATTGAACACGAAGAAGAGGTTTTTCATTTATCCATTCACAGTTTCACACCTGTTTTAAATAAGGTGGTTCGAAATGCAGATATTGGTATTTTATACGATCCCAAAAGGGAACAGGAAAAGGAAATAGGGGAGAAAATTAAAGAAGAACTGTTTAAAACAACTCCCAACCTTAAGGTAAGAAAGAATTATCCTTATAAAGGAATAGATGATGGTTTTACAACTTATTTAAGGCGAAAATTTCCTTTTAAGTATTTAGGAATAGAGCTGGAGGTCAATCAAAAGTTTGTAAACCAAAACCGAATGGATGAGAGAATAAATAAAGCTGTTCACACAGTGATCGGCAACGTTCTTAAAAAATAAGAGCAGCTGTTAAAGCTGCTCTTATTTCAACTTACTAGTCTTAGACCTTTTCTGGAAGATATTCCTTTATTTCTTTTGGCATTTGCCCAATTACCTGTTCCAATTGGTTTCCCTGTAGAAACCTTCTCAGGGAGCTAAGGGTAATTACAATAATATCTTCTGTAGATTTTTTCCAGGGGAAATCTTCTTCACCATAACGCCTTTGAAGGTTTTTAACTTCTGTTTTCATTTCTTCAAGCGTCTCGTATTCCAGGGGTGGGGTAGAAGAATATTTCCAGTTTTCTACGTAGATCCCCTTTAATATTATTGGGAGAGGATGCATTATTTGCATAGATTCACCAAAGTGGATCCTATCTCTCACGGTGTGCATTACCGCCCTCCAAATTTGTAATACTCTATCTTTTTCCTGGGGATGTTCCAGTTCCTGCGCCAGATCATTTACATATTCATGCGCTTCCTGCGCAAATTTTTCAAAATTTAAATTAGATTGTGCCATTTTTCTGATTTTTTGGTTAAACTTCATTCAGCTTAGCCTCTACAGAAATATCGGTTTTTAATAATTTGGAAACAGGACATTTTTCTTTCGCTTTTTGAACCAGGTCATGAAATCGGCCCTCGTCAATATCAGCAACTTTGGCATTTAACACAAGATGTGATTTAGTAATTGTTCCATTTTCAAGAGTTATTTCGCAACTGGTTTCCAGCTTTTCCGGATTTAAATTTTCATCGGTTAAAAAAGCAGATAGCTGCATAGTAAAGCAACCGGCATGGGCTGCTGCAATTAATTCTTCGGGATTAGTCCCGGTTCCCGATTCAAATCTTGATTTAAAGGAATACTGAGTATCCTTTAATGTTCCACTCTGGGAAGAAAGAGTGCCTTTTCCATCCTTAATAGTACCGTTCCACACGGCTGAAGCTTTTCTTTTCATTTGTTTTTAATTTTAATTAATGTAAGAAAGGGTTAGATAAAATAAAAATTTTTACAATAATCTTAACCATTGAATCTCAATGGCTTCAGGAGTTAGGGAGAATATTATTACATAAAAAAGAGGGGCCAATTTTCTAAGAATCGGCCCCTCTGGTAAATCTATATTTGGATAATTATTTGATCTCAACTACCTCAAGATCAAAAATAAGATCTTTTCCTGCCAAAGGATGATTACCATCTACAACAATGGTATTTTCTTTTACATCTTTTACAATTAAATTCATTTCACGCCCATCAGGACTTTTTGAAACAAGACCCATTCCTACTTCAGGTTTAATCTCATCTGGCAATTGGCTTTTATCCACTTCCTGCACAAGATCTGCTCTGGGTTCTCCATAAGCTTCCTCTTTTGGAATAGTTACGGTTTTCTTTTCATTCACTTTCATATCAATCAGGCCTTTTTCAAATCCCGGGATTAACTGTCCCTGACCTAATTGAAATTCAACAGGCTCACCTCTTTCAACAGAACTATCGAATACCTGTCCGTCTTTTAATTTTCCTGTGTAATGAACTTTTACCGTGTCGTTTTGTTTTACTTGACTCATAATTTTGTTTTCAAAAGTGCAATTTTTTATAGCACTTATTATTAATCACTTTAGGGCAAGGGTGCCAAAACTAAGCCAAAGTGCCAATTCTTAATTTCTGCGGGACATCTACCGGGAAAAATATAATGAGATCTTTAGCAAAATTTTTACCAGATGTGCTATATCAATACATACAGAAGAATTTGGACCAAACCTTCCGGGATTAAACCTATATTTTTTTGTCTGAAAATATGTCAGTAATTAAAGCAAAGCAAGCATTTTTGAAGATTATAAAGGAGATTTTAATTGATTAGCAAATTAATCAGAATAATTTCCTATTTTTTACCTCTCATTTTAATTTTGAAAAAATTAACCCTGCTAAATACACAACAATGAAAAAAAGCAAAACCTCTCTTTCCAGTTCCAGAAGAACTTTTATTAAAAATACAGCGCTTGCTGCCACAGGTGTAATGATCGTTCCCCGGCACGTTTTAGGTGGTCCCGGCTTTATTGCGCCGAGTGATCAATTGGTCGTTGCAGGTATTGGAGTAGGAGGAAAAGGGGCAAGTGACATCCAAAGTTTTGCCCAATCTGGTAAAGCAAATATAGGATTTCTTTGTGATGTAGACGACAGGCGTGCAGCAGCCTCAATTGCTCGCTTTCCTAAAGCAAAATATTATAAAGATTACCGGGAAATGCTGGATAAGGAATCGAAAAATTTCGATGCGGTTTCTGTTTCCACACCCGACCATAACCATGCAGTCCAGGCTTTGGCCGCTATGGAATTGGGAAAACATGTTTATGTTCAAAAACCATTGACTCACGATATTTATGAAGCGAGAAAACTTACTGAAGCAGCTAAAAAATATCGGGTGGTTACTCAAATGGGGAACCAGGGAGCTTCGGGTGACGGGGTGAGAAAAATGAGAGAATGGTTTGATGCCGATGTTATTGGAAAAGTCCATACGGTATATTGCTGGACAGATCGTCCCGTGTGGCCGCAGGGAATCCCATGGCCTAAAGAAGGGAATGCTGCTGTTCCTGCAGAACTGGACTGGAACTTATGGCTGGGAACAGCACCTTATAAAGAATATATAAGTGGTTTGGTACCTTTCAACTGGAGAGGCTGGTGGGATTATGGTACCGGCGCCTTAGGAGATATGGGTTGTCATTTAATAGAAGCACCTTACCGGGTACTGGATCTTAATTATCCAAAGGATGTACAATGTAGTGTAGGTAGTGTGTATGTCGATGAATTCCAGCGAGGATATTTCCCCGAAAGTTGTCCTCCTTCAAGCCACGTGGTGATGACATTCCCTAAAAATGAAAAAACCGATGGAGATCTTACCCTTCACTGGATGGATGGTGGAATAAAGCCTAAACGTCCTGAAGAACTGGGGCCTAATGAAACATTTGGAGATGGTGGAAACGGGGTTCTTTTCATTGGAACCAAAGGTAAGATGATGTGTAGTACTTATGGAGAAAATCCGAGGTTATTACCAACATCAAGAACAGAGCAGGTTAATGTTCCTATAAAATATGAACGGGTACCGGGTGGTGCCGATGGTCATTATGCTCAATGGGTGGAAGGAGCTCTTGCAGGTTATGGCAAAAAAGAACTTAGCTCTCCATTTGAAATCGCCGGTCCTTTAACTGAAACCTTATTAATAGCCAATCTGGCAATTCGGGGTCAGGATGTGAGGATTCCTACAACCAATGATCAGGGAAGAACAACTTTTAAATATCCCGGTAGAGATATTAAAATGATATGGGATGCAGAAAATATGCGGGTAACCAATTTTGATGAAGCTAATCAATTTGTAAAAAGAGATTACAGGGAGGGCTGGACCTTATAATATACCTAAATGTGTAAAGAAGAGATCCTGCCAACAATAAAAAACCCAAGGACTTCCTTATTAGTAAGGTTAGTAACAGGTTTATTATTATTGACAGGATTTTCAAGCTGTGATTTATCTTTTAACAGAGAACCGCCTGCACAATGGGATACTTTAACTGTTACTGCCTCTGCTTACAATTCGGTTAGAAATCAAACAGAAGGTAATCCTAATATCACTGCCTGGGGGGATACTCTGGAACCCAATTCTAAAGTAATTGCAGTTTCACGCGATCTTTTAAGAAAGGGCCTGGACTATAATACGCCGGTAAAAATTGAAGGATTTGAAGGGATTTTTCTGGTAAAGGATAAAATGCATTTTCGCTGGAAGAATAAGATTGACATTTATATGGGAAAGGATGTCAAAAAAGCTAAAAGATGGGGGAGAAAAAAATTAAACATTTATTACCTGGTAGTTCCCGATAGTTTGGAAAATAATAAATAACTATAGCGGCCATTCTTATTCTTTTGAAATAACAAAATATAGTTAAAGTTAGGGGCTTATCTTAGTATTCCCTTATATGTTTGCTATTTTAACCTTATGGAATTTTTGCGAACCTACTATTCGCTGGTTCTAAAAAATTTGAAATGAGGAAACAAATAATTCAGTTTCTCCTGAATTTGAAAAAGTTTTTAAAGGAGAAATTCAATCAGTATAACGATCAACTGCCTTTTTTTATTACCATTATAATTGCACTTATAATTGTTGTTGTAGGTGTAAATCTCTTTGTTGATCTAACCGAAACGCTGCACAGCGAGATTCTGGAGGGTTATGATCAACGTATTACAGAATTTGTGATTTCTTTTCGGGAGCCGTGGTTAACAAAGACGTTCCAGTTTATCACAGATATGGGAGACCAAACAGGATATATTATTATAGGAGGATTATCTACCATTGCATTATACCTGTATTTTAAAAGTTGGAGATTTAGTATCCAAACGTTAATCGTTCTTATTATTGCCGCCCTTTCCAATATTGCTCTTAAAAACGTTATAAATCGTGCTCGCCCCGAGGCAGAGCATTTAGTTTCGGTAGAAACTCTTAGTTATCCCAGTGGACATGCTATGAGTGCCATGGCTTTTTATGGTTTTTTGGTCTATGTATGTTATAAAATGAGGATCAATAAATGGCTGAAATCATTATTCATGTTCATTTTTATTTTTTTAATTCTGGCTATAGGAATTAGCCGAATATATCTTGGAGTTCATTTTCCCTCAGATATTGCCGGAGGTTATATCGCGGGATTTATTTGGGTCATTTTTAGTATCATCCTGTTTCATGTGATCGATTTATGGAGAAGGAAATTAAAGAGAAAAAGAAAATCGGAAGTTGAAAACAGTTAAAAATAAATGGTAAGTCTGCAAAAAATATATTCTTCACCACCTTTTATGGTGTTGGAATTTCTCGTTTTTTATGTTTTTATTCCCTTTATAGCAAACCGCTTTTTAGATGGTTGGTTTAAAATTATACCGCTATTTTTAATAGCAGGTATTTTCCTTTTTTTACTGCTTAAAGATACTGCTTTCGACAGGAGGATTTTGGTAAGACTGGATAAGTATAGGTTGAGAAAGAGTGTTGCACGGGTTATCATTATAACCATTTTACTGGTTTGGTTCACCTACTGGATATACCCGAAACTATTTTTTAGATATCCTATGCAGGATTTTAAGGGATATTTAATTACATTCTTTCTTTATCCAATAGCTTCCGTAATACCACAGGAAATTATTTACAGAGTCTATTATTTTCACCGTTACCAAAAATTGGTGCCTGAGAAGTATCTTCTATGGCTAAGTAATGCCATTATATTTGGACTTACCCATTTTATATATGGCAACCTTGTTGCACCAATTGCAACCTTTCTTGTGAGCTGGATCTTTATTTACAACTATTACAAATCTAAAAGTCTAATTAATGTAAGCCTTGAGCATTATTTTTACGGCCTTATAATGTTTACAATAGGATTTGGTTATTTCTTTCAATAATTTGTAAATCCTTTTACAAACCCAAATTTCCTAATAACCACCATAGAATAATAAAAACGATTATAATTCCAATACAACCGCATCCTCCTCCTAATTTTTTTGCTCCCCATCCTGCCAATAAAGCTCTAAAGATTTTTTTCATAGTTGTTGTTTTTATTAAAATTAAAGTTTTACTTAAAATTTGATAACGCATTTATGAAAATTTTATCTCTTCCTTTCTCTCGATCTTGAAAATGCTAAAATCTTTTTTGCTTATATTTATGTTAAACAAGGTTCATTTCATGAAAGCTTTTTCATTTCTAGTAAGTTTTTTCCTTATAACAATAGTCTTTGGTCAATCTCAATCTCCTCAACTATTAAAAAAGTTAGAAGGATTTAGCCATCCTGAATCTGTAGTGAAAGGAGCGGATACTATTTTATACGTTTCCAATATTGGGAACAAAGAACCTGGTGACGGTTTTATTTCCAAAGTATCTGAAAATGGGGAAATAATAAAGCTTAAATGGATTACCGGTTTAAATGATCCTAAAGGCCTTTTATTAGAAAATGATCGATTATATGTTACAGATAATAAAGAATTGGTTATTATGGATATTGCAACCGCAGCAGTTATTGAAAAGATAACAGTTGAAAAGGCAAGGTCTTTAAATGATATTACTGCAGATGAGGCTGGAAATATTTATATATCAGATATTGGAAAAAGCAGCATTTTTAAAAGAAATCCTTCAGGAAATATAACAGAATGGATGAGTTCAAATGAGCTAAACAGTCCAAACGGAGTTCTTGCCCTTGGAGATAAATTAATAGTTGGGTCCTGGGGAGAAGATAAAGATGGGAATCTTTTAAGTGTAAATGTAAATTCTAAACAAGTAAAAAAGATAACCGAAGAAGGAATAGGAAATCTTGACGGAGTTCAAAAAATAAATGATAGTGAATTTTATGTTTCAGATTGGGCTACGGGAAAAATATATAGAATAAATGTGAATGGCAATAAAACTGAAGTATTGACTTCTGCAAAAAGTGCAGGAGATATTCTTTACCTCGATATTAAAAATGAGCTTGTTTTACCAATGAACCACCAGAATTCTGTTTGGTGGTATCAATTATAATATCAATTTAAAAAGCGAAATATGCAAATCAGAGATCGGGGCGATAAAGAATCTGAAGATTACATTCTGCAGGATAATAAAAAAACACGGGTAGGTGTTGTTTTTATTTTAATTGTATTAGTTATTTTAATTACGGCGGTTGCATTAACCGGAGTTTATTTTGATTATTGGTAAATTCAGGAAATTTTAATTTCGTTTAGAAGTAAAAATGCCTGATTTACATATTCCTTCTCAAGGAAAAGGGCAAAATAGTTAGAGGTAGAAATTATCTCGAAAATGGGTATTCCTTCATAAGCCAGAATTTTAAAAATGTAGAAATACAAGCCAACAGTTTTAGAACTGTTCTTTGGCAATGCGATGGTAATACTGGAAAGATTACTTTTAACCGATACCAGGATCTCATCTTTAAAACATTCTGCAACGGTTTCTTTTAATTCAGAAGAGACCAGAATATTGCTTTCCTGGAAATTACTTGAATAGTTAAGATAAACCCCAATATTGTCTTTTACAATATCCAGAAGTTTCGCCTGGCTTGCAATGATGCTCTTGGAATTTAAATAAGTGTATTCTGTAATGCCAGATTTTACCACAATATCACCCATATCCCTCAAATTGGTGTTTTTGGGTAAATTTTTCTTGGGAGCATATCTTCTCAGGGCCATTATAATAGACCCCTGTTGAACCGGTTTTCTTAATTCTTTTTCCACTTCGGGCTGCAGATGGGCAGCCAGGGCGCTAAAATTTATAAGGTCTTTTGCGAGAGCATCGTCCAAAAAAGGTTGATGTTTCAATAGATTATGAACACAGGAAGTGATCGTATTCATTGTTAAATATTATACATTTTGTACAAATGTATATAAAATTCCAATCAATTTTTTTTCATTGTTAATCCTGGAGTAATTATGCATCCAAATTAGAATGACGATGAAAATTTTGAAATTTGGAGGAACCTCTGTTGGATCTTCAGAAAGCATTAAGAATGTTAAAAAAATTTTAGCAGGTGAGGAGGGAAGAAAAATCGTGGTACTCTCTGCAATGTCCGGCGTTACAAATAATCTGGTTTTATTGATCGAAACGGTTAAGAGAGGTAATATTGAAGCTGCCGTTACTATTATCAATGATCTTCAGCTAAAGCAT
The DNA here is from genome assembly GCA_964639695.1 of uncultured Antarcticibacterium sp. GTDB lineage: Bacteria > Bacteroidota > Bacteroidia > Flavobacteriales > Flavobacteriaceae > Gillisia. The sequence goes on from CAZXEY010000029.1 coordinate 14,986, forward strand.
GAAGATCTTGTGGAAGAACTAATTTTACAATCACCATATAATTTCCAGGTTAAGAAGCAGGTTTCACTCCTTTTTGAGGAATTGAGGAGTTTAATTTTTAACGATTTTTCTGAAAATGCCGAGTCCAGGATCCTCACATTTGGAGAAACTGTTTCCACTTATATAGTTTCTGAATTCCTAAATTTTAGTGGGATGAGGAATACTCTACTGGATGCCAGGAAATTTATGCATGTTTCCAACCTTGAAAATCCTGATACCGATAAGGTGGGAAGGCTGTTACAACAATATCTTTCTCCTGTTATAGAAAATGAACTGTATATTACCCAGGGATTTGTTCGTATGGACAAATTCAACAGGATCAATACACTTAAGAGAGGCGGCAGTGATTTTACAGCAACAATTTTGGGAGCTGCAGTTGCTGCGGAAGAAATCCAGATATGGACAGATATTGACGGTTTTCATAATAATGATCCGCGATATGTAGAAAAAACACACCCAATTTCCAATCTTACATTTGAAGAAGCTGCAGAGCTTGCCTATTTTGGTGCTAAAATACTTCACCCTCAAACCGTGTCACCGGTTATAGATAAAAATATTCCTATTTACCTCAAGAATACTTTTACTCCCGAAGCTTATGGTACCAAGATTTCTTCGGAAGTTACCCAACGTGGTTTAAAAGCTATTTCAGCAAAAGATGGAATTACTGCCATTAAAATCAAATCGAACAGGATGTTAATGGCACATGGTTTTTTAAAGAAAATCTTTGAAGTTTTTGATACTCACGAAACAGCCATTGATATGATTACCACTTCTGAAATCGCTATTTCCCTAACAATAGATGATACTCAAAACCTGAGTGAAATATTAGAAGATTTAAAATCTTATGGGGAAATAACTGTAGAAATGGATCATAGTATTATTTGTATTGTGGGCGAGGGTCTTATTAAGGATACCAATACCTCCAGATTATTTGAGATTTTAAAAGATATCCCGGTAAGAATGATCTCTTATGGGGGAAGTATAAATAATGTTTCTTTACTAGTAGAAACAGAAAATAAGGTTGCTGTATTAAAAGCCTTACATGAAAAACTTTTTGCACCAGTAACCGCGGTGCGCCAATATGCTTACTAAAACTTTGTACCCTCTGTTTTATTTGTTTGTTTAGTTACCCCTTCATTATTGAAGGGGTAATTTTTTCTTCAATTTTATATTCCTGAAGCAGATTCTTTATTTCTATATACTTCGATAAATAATAAGTGCTTCGGTTATGGTGATGATTAAGCATAGAACCCATAAAATTTTTATCCCGGTGATCACTCAGGTTTAAAGAGAGAAAGATCAAAGCCTGGTCCAGAAAAGAATAAAAAATTTCTTTGGAAAACCGGGAATTGATAATGTCAAAACCTAAATGTTGTGCGGCAGTCCATTTCTTTTTAGACGAATAAAGTTCTATGGCTTCTTTAGCAAAATTTTCGGCATTATCTCTAACTGTAGAATTCATAGACTCATCTCCGGTTATTCCTTCTATTCCTATTGGTGTGGTTACAAACGGAGTACCGTTTTGCATGGCTTCAATTATTTTTCCTTTTAGTCCTGCCCCAAATCTTAAGGCTGCTAAACTAACTCTAGAATTTTGTACTACCTCCGCAGCATTTTCTGCTCTTCCTTTTATTAAAAATCCGGTTTTGGGATCGTGTAATTTTTCAATTTTAGGAGTAGGGTAAGCTCCGTAAATATGGATTTCTGCTTCCAAAATTTCTCTTCGTATTATCGGCCAAATCTCATCCTTTAAATATTTAACAGCATCTACATTTGGAGGATGTAAAAAGTTCCCAATGCTCACAAAATTCTTCCTGTCATCAAAAGAAGGTAATTTGGAAGTTTCTTTAGAAGTAATGGAATTTAAAAGAAACGGAAGGTAGAGGAGCAAGTAATTGGGAATTTGAAAATCATTATGTAACAGCTCTATTTCAGCTTCAGAAATAATTAAGGATAAATCACATCTGTAAATACTTGCTATTTCCCGTTTTGCAATGTCAGTATTTTTAAAAGAAGTTTCATTTGCTTTTAAATTTTGCTGTTGTTCCCGGTATTTTCTAAGGAAATGCAGATCTTCAGTATCGAGAATTTTTATTGCCGAAGGGCAGTTTTCACTAACCCGCCATCCAAATTGTTCTTCCATCATAAATCTGTCGAAAAGAACAACGTCTGGGTTTAAATCTTTAATGAAAAGGTCAAAACTTGAATTATTTAATTCAATTTTAGCCGTTGCAATTCCAGCTTTCTCAAGATCCTCAGCATAAGGAGATTTAACTGCTGTAGTGGCGAAAGTTATTGAATAACCGCGGGTTGTAAAATATTCCAGAAGCTGTAACATCCTGGCACCCGCTGCAGATGATGAAGGTTCGGGCCATACGAAACCAATAACTAAGAGAGAATCCATCATTATTTTTTTCAAATGTACTACATCCTCAAAAAACAAGACCGGGAATCATAAATCGCGGTACTTTTCGTGGCGGCTCTTGAGCATTTTGTAATTAAGTTCCTTTCGGTTAGTTAAAACTGTTTGGCCAAACCAGGTATGGAATTTTTGGTTCTCAAGAAAATCCATATTTAAAGAGAACCATTCTTCATCTGTATAGGTCCGGTCAAAAAAGGTATTCCATTCTGCACGTAAGCGTTCGTTTTTGAAAATGTAATTTTCAATGCCCAAATGATAAAGATCTGCATCGCAAATAATTTTTTCAACTTTTGTTTTTGGCCTTTGTGGCATTTTAGTGGCCATTATGCAGTCGGTAACAATTTTGGTTCGGTCTTCAGGATAATCCTGTTTCTTTAAGAATTCAAGAGCGTACTCAACACTTTGTTCTTCGTGCCCAATATAAGTTTCGGCCATCCCTGTATCGTGAAAAAGAGCTGCAATTAAAATTGGTTCAAGCTCAGAGCCAAAAACTTCTTCATACTGTGCAATTGTTTTGGAGTAATTATAAACATCCTTGGTGTGTTCCACGCTATGAAACGGGAGAGATTTGCAACGGCTCTGTTCCAGGAAATTAATGCAGTAATCGTAGGTTTTGGGTACTATCTTAGAACCAATACTTTTTAGGAAATCGAAAGCCATAGATCAGGGATTACACCAATAATTATTTATTGAAAGGCACTGTTTCTAATTTACAAGATTTATATGAATGCCTGCTCAAACCTTAAAGGTTTAACCTTTTATTAATTGTCATTACAGAACAAGCAGTTAAAGTAGGCAAGATAAAATACTATATTGGATAATTAATAATTTTGATTTTATAAATATATCTTAATTACCGGCTTCTCTTATCAATTTTTTATACTTTAAAAAGAAAAATAATGAGTAGAGGGTTTGTAAAAGAGGACGATCAGGAGGAAGCACCATTTATTCCGCCCCGCGCTGCATTACCTCCGGGAGCAATTAATTATGTTACTCCTAACGGTTTTTTAGATCTACAACAGGAAAAAAAAGAACTTGAAGAAAAACTTTTGAACCTTGAAAGTATCAATGATAAAGAGAAAAGACTGGAAACTGCAGTACTTTCAGGAAAAATCAATCTTCTTAATGAAAGAATTTCTTCTGCACGTATTTTAAACCCTGCAGAACAACCTCAGGATGAAGCTCGCTTTGGAGCGACCGTAACTTTTAAAATACTTTCTGGAAAACAAAAAGGTGCAATTCGAAAATTCCAACTTGTAGGTGTAGATGAGGCAGATATAAAAAGAAATAAAATAGCATTTGTAGCACCCATCGCTAAAGTTTTAACAGGCAAAAAAGTAGGAGAGCGGGTTGCATTTTCAATGGGTTCTGAAAACCAGGAATTTGAGATCCTTGATATTCAATATTAGAACTTCTTCTTCCGGGAATAAAGTTTTTATAATAAATCTCTATATTAGGTCAGGCTAACTTAATAGTGATGATTTATATTTTAACCGGAGTTTCAGGAGTAGGAAAAACAACTATTGGAAAACTTTTGGCAGAAAGGCTTCAAATACCTTTTTATGATGCCGATGATTTCCATCCTTCAGTTAATGTGGAGAAGATGAAAAGTGGGATTCCATTGCAGGATGAAGACCGGGAGTCCTGGCTGGAAGAGCTAGCAGGCAAGCTGAAGGTCTGGCAAACAGAAAATGGCGCTGTATTAGCCTGTTCTGCTTTAAAGGAGAAATACCGAGAGAAGTTGCAGACCCTTTCAGAAGATGAAATAATCTGGATATTCCTGCACTCTGAATATGAGGTAATAAGTAACCGTCTTTCTTCCCGTAAAAATCATTATTTTAATCCTGTATTATTGCAATCACAGTATGATACCTTAGAGATTCCAGGCTATGGTCATCACATAAATGTAAATAAAACAGTAGAGGAAGTTATAGAGGAGATCCTTAAAAAAATTTCAGGCAGCAAATCTGAAATTGGGCTTCTGGGATTAGGGGTTATGGGAAAAAGCCTTGCAATAAATCTTGCCACAAAAAAGATAAAGGTAGCCGTTTTTAATCGGCATGTGGAGAATCTAGAAGTAGATATTGCAAAAAAATTCGCCTTAGAGAATAAAAGCATTTATAGTTTTCCGTGGTTCGATGACCTGGAGAAATTTGTCCAATCCCTGGCAACTCCGCGAAAAATCTTATTAATGGTTAATGCGGGAAATACGGTAGATATTGTAATCAAAGGATTACTACCTTTTCTTGAGAAGGGGGATCTCATAATTGACGGGGGGAATTCTCATTTTAAAGATACCAATCGCAGAGAAGAGGAATTAAAATCGGCAGGAATTTATTTTATGGGTACGGGAGTTTCCGGTGGGGAAGAAGGGGCTATGAAAGGACCGTCAATAATGCCAGGAGGCTCTGCTGTAGCTTACAATATGGCCGGAGAATACCTGGAAAGGATCTCTGCACGTGATAAAAATGGTAATCCCTGCTGTACCTATATTGGACCAGAGGGAGCAGGACATTTCATTAAAATGCTCCACAACGGGATCGAATACGGGGAAATGCAGTTAATTGCAGAATTTTACCACTTGTTGCGCTTTGGTTTTTCAAGGAATCCTGAAGAAATAGCCGACTTGTTTGAAGACTGGAATACGGAAATGCAAAGTTATCTTCTGGAAATTTCGGTAGATATACTTCGAAAAAAAGAAAATGATGACTTTTTGGTTGATCACATTTTAGACGCCGCAAAACAAAAAGGGACCGGAGGATGGTCCACAAACGCCGCTTTAGAATTGGGAGTTCCTTTTGACACCATTACAGCTGCAGTAATGGCAAGAAACATATCAGCTAGAAAACAAGATAGGGTAAAAGCAGCCGATTTGTATAAAAGATCCCAAACTCATTCTTTTAAGGATATTTCATTGGTAGATTTATTTTCAGCTTACAAAGCGGCAAGTATAATAAATCATGCCATTGGTTTTAGTCTTTTAACTGAAGCTTCTAAGGAATATAATTGGGATCTAAACCTTTCTGAAATCTCCCGGATATGGACAAATGGTTGTATCATAAGATCTGCTTTTATGGAAGAGCTTGTGGAAATTTTTAAAGAGACACCTGGTCAAAATTTATTATTGAACAAAACTATTATCCAAAGGATGAAAAATTGTACTAATGAACTGGCTTCAGTAACCGCAGTTGCATTACAACTTGGATCTCCTCTGCAGGTATCCTCTGCAGCGATTAATTACTTTTTAAGTTATACATCAGGACAATCATCGGCCAATATGATTCAGGCTCAGCGGGATTATTTTGGAGCACATACTTATGAAAGAAAGGACAGGCCAAGGGGAGAATTTTTTCACACTCAATGGAAACCTGGTAACTAAATGGATATTCAACTTTTAATTGCTGTTTTCGCCGGAATTGTTATCCTATTATTTCTTATCCTAAAACTTAAAATCCAGGCTTTCCTCGCCCTGTTAATTGTTTGCATTATTGTTGGTTTACTTGCCGGAATGCCCGCAACCGATATTCTGGAAACAATGAAGGACGGTATGGGAAGTACTCTTGGTTTTGTTGCCACCGTAGTTGGATTGGGTGCTTTGTTTGGAGGAATTCTTGAACAATCTGGTGGTGCACAGAGGCTGGCTTCTTACATGCTTGCCAAAACGGGAGAAAAGAAGGCTCCATGGGCAATGATGATAACAGGATTTGCGGTTGCTATTCCTGTATTTTTTGATGTGGCTTTTATTATTCTTGTTCCTGTTACCTATGCCTTGAGCAAACGTACGGGAAAATCTTTACTTCTTTACGCGATACCACTACTGGCAGGCTTAGCCATTACTCATGCTTTTATTCCGCCTACACCAGGACCCATAGCTGTAGCTGATATTTTGGGTGCAGATCTTGGATGGGTAATTGTGTTTGGATTTATTGCCGGTTTACCTGCTGCAATCATAGCAGGTCCTTTGTTTGCAAAGTTTTTGGCAAAAAGAACCTATATAGCACCTCAAGTTTTTGAGGAAAATGATACTTATGATGAGCGGTTTGCTCCGTCTCCGGCTTTAATTATTTCAATTATTTTCATTCCAATTCTTCTTATTGTTGCCAATACAGTTATTCGAAGTCCTCTTTTTAATAATGTGGCCGTACCCGAAGGCATTTTATATTCCATAGAACTTTTGGGACATCCTTTTTCTGCTTTAATTATTGCAAATTTAATTGCCTGGTATTTTTTGGGGGTAAAAAGAGGAATGCAAAAGGAGTATCTCCTTAAAGTGGCCAACAAATCCTTTCAGGCTGCAGGTATAATTATATTACTAACAGGGGCTGGTGGGGCCTTTAAGCAGATTTTGATCAACACAGGTGCCGGGGAAATGATTGCCAGAGGGCTTAGCGATAGCTTTTTCAATCCGCTCGTTTTTGGATTTATAGTGGCAGCATTAATTAGAGTTCTACAAGGTTCATCTACTGTTGCTATGATCACTGCAGCCGGAATTACTGCTCCTGTACTAACACAAGGAGCCTTTTCCATATCACAGATTTCCCTTATCGTTATTGCTATAGCATCGGGTGCAACTATACTTTCTCATGTGAATGACAGTGGTTTCTGGCTTGTGGGGCAGTACCTGGGACTCACAGAGAAGCAAACATTTAAATCCTGGTCTGTAATGACCACCATTATAGCTTTTGTAGGTTTGGGAATGTCATTGTTAATGTGGTACCTTATATAATTTATAATTATTACTATCTTCCTGAAAATTTAAGTTTATGAAGAACACTTACTCTACAAATCTTAATCTCCCACAGGTGGATATAGGATTATTAATTTTTCGGGTGGTTATAGCTGGTTTTATGCTTACCCACGGCTACCCTAAACTTTTGAGATTTTTTGGAAGTGAGGAAATAACGTTTGCCGACCCTTTGGGAATTGGAGAATCAACCTCTTTCTTATTAACAGTTTTTGCTGAATTTGTATGCTCAATCCTTGTAATCTTAGGTTTAGGAACCCGTTTAGCAGTGATACCTTTGATCATTACTATGGCCGTTGCAGCTTTTATTGTACACGCTACCGATGGTTGGGGAAGACAGGAATTACCTTTGTTATTTATGGCAGGATTTTTATTATTGTTCTTTACCGGGGGTGGAAAATATTCCTTGGACTGGTTTTTCCTTACCCGCAAAAAATAAAAAATCCCTTTTTAGGGATTTTTTTATATAGCAGGATAAACTATTAAGGTATTTTGCGGTCTGGGTTTGGATGATCCTTTGCTTTCTCAGTATTCGACCTTGTTCCTTGTTCTTTAAACTGGAAATTCTCTTCATCTGGAAGACCTGAGCTTTCATTAGACATATCACGCTCATTTCTTCCCGGTATGTCCAAATCTCCACCAGCAAAGTCAACAGGCCTTTTTCTTTCAGCTAAAGGTTTATCCTGGCCGCGGTTCATACTGTGCCCTTTTGGATTTAATGCCTGTTTATCATCCTGGTTTATATTAGGATCATAGGGCAAATCATTCTTCCCCACATAATCTTTTTCTCGTTTAGGCTTGTTCGCCTGCGAATTATTTTCATTTGCACTCATATCTCTTTCTTTAGTCATTCTCTTAAAGTTAAAAAAATGCCTGGCCTTATCCTCAATTGTAGGGTTAAATTGTAGTTAAAGCTGAAATTAAAAAATAAGTATAACAAAAAAGGTAAAGTGTTTGGCTTTACCTTTTTCTAATTGTTGGGGTATTTAAATTATAATCCTGCCTGGGCTTCAGAGTCCAACAGAGCTAAGAATTTATCAAGATTTGGAATAATAACTATTCTTGTTCTTCTATTAATGGCTCTGTTTTCTTTAGTATCATTCTCTACTAAAGGAATATAACTACTTCTTCCGGAGGCAATAAGTTTTGCAGGGTCAACATTGTACTTATCCTGTAGTTGTCTAACAATAGAAGTCGCTCTTCTAACGCTTAGGTCCCAGTTATCCTGAAGATGTGAACCTGGAACAATAGTTTGGGAATCTGTATGACCTTCAACCATTACTTCCATACTAGGCTCCGAATTAATAACTTCGGCAAGTTTCTTTAAAAGAGGTTGAGCTTTTTTATTTATTCTGTAGCTTCCGCTGTTGAATAAAAGCTTATCTGAAACATTGATCATAACAACTGTTTTATCTACAGTAATATCAATATCTTCACTCTCAGAATCTTCAGAAATTGACTGCTTTAAATTATAAGATACGGCAAGATTGATAGAATCCTCGAGAGTTTTAGCTTCAGCTAATTCTGCTGGATCTACATTTCTTAAGGTCTCTCTCATTTTTTGCTTGTTCTTAATCGACATTGCGGTAAGATCATTCATTTCCAACTTCTCATCATTGGATTGTTGAAGAGAGTTAATTTTTGCATTGTAATCTGCTACCCTGGCTTCGATGGCACCTAATTTTCTTTCGGCTTCTTCTTTTTCCATGGTAGTTCTTTGCAGATTACTTTGAGTATCTGATAATTGTCCTTCCAGTTCAACATATTTCTTTTTCGAAACACAAGAACCTAAAAGCGAAATGGACATCAAACCTAGTACAATTGTCTTTTTCATATTTTTAAAAGTTTTTAATTAGTCTTTAGTTAATTATTTAGAGGTGGAAATCATTTCCTGATGTACTAAATGCTATTATAGTGCCAACGCACCGGCATAAGAGTAAAGAGAGGAGGTCGGTTATATTAGATAAGCGGCTTATACGGGTGTTAAAGCCTGTGATCCTGCATATTAATCACCATTTTAACCAAAGGAAAATTTAAATCTGAGGAATATTAAAAAAAAATAAAAAATGCAGCTTTTTGAGGATTTTTCCCAAATATGTGTAGAGTTTCTCCACACTTAAAATCCTATTAATGCTGAATTTTGGTACCGAAACAAAGATCTCCCGCATCTCCAAGCCCCGGAATAATATACCCTTTATCGTTTAAGTGTTGGTCTATGGTTGCGATCCATAAATGAGAATGATGGGGTAAATTCCTGTCGAGAAATTCAATTCCGGGTTTTGCTCCAATAACAGAAACAAGATGAATTTCTTTTGGAGTACCCATAGGTTTCAAAGCATTGAAAACATTCAGAAAGGAACCACCTGTTGCGAGCATAGGATCTGCGAGGACTAGAGTTTTATTTTCCAGCGAGGGAGAAGCAAGGTACTCTACCTTAATTTCAAATTCGTTTTCTGAAATGTGATGCCTGTAAGCCGAAATAAAAGTATTATCTGCTCCATCAAAATAATTAAGGATCCCGGTATGAAGTGGAAGTCCGGCACGAAGAATAGAACATATCACTATATCTTCAATAGGTAAAGAAATATTTGCAGTCCCTAAAGGAGTTGTAACTGTTTCTTTAACAAAAGGTAAATTTTTACTTAATTCATAGGCCAGGATCTCGCCCAGACGTTCAATATTTCTTCTGAATCTCATTCTGTCCTTTTGAATTTGTGAATCCCGAAGTTCGGCTACAAATTTATTGGCTACCGAATTTTTTTCCAGAAGATGGTGTACCTGCATTTTGAAAATTTCTTGTTAGACTAATTGCTAATTTAAAGATACTAATTAAATGATTGCTTGTTTACCTACAGAAAACCGTTTAGTTCTCACAGGATAGCGGTTTAATAAATCATTGCTATTTTAATACCAATACATAAAATTGATAAATGGTGTTGTTTTTGATGTTGATATTTTCCTTTAAATTAGCCATATGAAAGCTTTCTCTTTTCTACTTTTATTTTTCTTATTCTGCGGACTTTCAAGTGCTCAGGAAATTCCTTCTTCTTCAAAGAAACCCATTTTTGAAAGGCCTGTAAGTTCGGGAATGCCATCAATTCTTCTAAGGGAGGCTCCTAAACAGGATTTCATCTTAAAAGATGATCCCACAAAACCAAAGCCTTTGGAGATGAGAACCAAAAGTGATCTACTAACTGCAGGTGATTTTTTAAATAAAAAATGGGCAGAGGATAACAAGGTTAAGTCTGAGTATGGGGAGGGGCAAAACCTGGGAAACTTTATGACTAAAGGAACCTTTGTTGAAATCTACTGCAGGGATAGTCAATATGTGGATGGTGATAGGGTACGGGTTTTCGTAAATGGAAAAATGGTAAACTCAGATGTTAGTTTACATGCAGATTATACTCCTATCCTTGTTGTACTGGAGAAGGGATTTAATACAATTGAAATAGAGGCATTAAATCAAGGCTCCTCTGGCCCCAATACTGCAGCTTTTAAGGTTTTTGACGAAGCAGGTAAAATCATTACTTCAAATGAATGGAATCTGTTAACAGGGGCAAAGGCCAGTATGATAGTGGTTAAAAATTAAAGTTCTTACTTCTTTTATTTTTAGGCAGTAGTTTCCAATAATTTCCCTTTTTGATCTTTATTTTATAACAAGTTTAATACCCTATAGGTTACTATTTTTTTATATTCTTTTTAGGAACTATTTTTAGCAATAGCGGGAAATCAATGGCAGAATCCGGAAGGCCATGTTGGGTTTTACGGGCTTGATGTTTATAAAATCTGGGAATCCCTTGAAGAACTGGTAACTTATTTGGAAATAGCTGATCCTGCTAGAGCTGTTTACGTGAGAGAGGTTGTAAAATGTTTTGCACCTTTTGAAAAGGATGAACAAGCCTATGCCGCTTCCACCGTCAATTCTTCTGAAAATTGCAAGAGGAACTTGCTTATTTATTAAAAGAAATGGAACAAGGTCCTAACTTTAAGGAACCTCTAAGTCAAGAAGCTGTCCGGCATTTCAGAACTTAAAAATGGTGGTAAACGCAGAGGATTATTACAGAACTGCGGCCATAAATTATCCATTGTCCTGGAATGTAAGAGATCATCATATGACAGAAATCCTAAGTAAATTACTGAAAGAGGAGGGGAGAATTCAAAATTAATTGTCTGGAAGCATAATACTCATATTGGTGATGCCTGTGCAACCGATATGGCTAGAGCAGGAATGGTTAATGTGGGGCAATTGGTAAGGGAACAATATTCTTCACAGGAAGTTTCAATTGCAGGTTTTGGTACTTATAAAGGTAAAGTTATAGCAGCAACTTCCTGGGGATCACCCCCACAAAAAATGACAATACCTTCAGCGAAAAGAAATTCGTGGGAATGGATTCTTCACAATCACGAAGCCACCGATAAAATAATTTTCACCAATAAGTTAAGCCGGGAAAAATATACCAAAAATTATATTGGCCATAGAGCCATTGGAGTTGTATATAATCCCGGTGAGGAAAAAGACAGTTATGTACCTACTATATT
>CAZXEY010000030.1:0-6734 GCA_964639695.1 uncultured Antarcticibacterium sp.
ACCCACGACCTGCTGATTACAAATCAGCTGCTCTAGCCAGCTGAGCTACATCGGCTTTTTTACAACTTTTTTAGCATAAAAAAGTCCGCTATTTCTAACGGACTGCAAATGTATACATTTTATTTATTTAACAAAACAAATTTTGTAAAAAAATCATTTAGGCAAACGCCTTCATTTTACCCTTTTTTTTCTTTAGTTGTGTCTTTAACGAAGTAACACACTCATCTACACATATTTCGAACTTTTTACAAGTCTTCTTCACTATTACTTCACCCCCTGGAAGACTAAGTAAAATTTCCGTTATTTTATTTTCCTTCTCACTCGTATTTTGAACTTTCAGATAAACATCTGCGTAAATTATCTTGTCATAGAAGTGTTCAAGTTTATCCAATCTTGCCTGGATAAAGTCTATTAATTTTTGATCTGCATTAAAGTTGACGGATTGCACATTTACTTTCATCTTCTAAAATATTTAATTAAACAACAATTTGACTTACTTCTTGAGCTGGCGGGGATGTGCACTCTTATGGACTTTACTCAATTCATTTATACTGCTATGAGTATAAACCTGAGTTGCCGCCAAACTGGAATGACCTAATAATTCTTTAACAGCGTTTAAATTGGCTCCTTCGTTTAAAAGATGGGTTGCAAAAGAGTGGCGCAGTATATGGGGACTCTTTTTAACCTTATTAGATGCTTCACTAAAGTAATTATTTATTATCCTATAAACAAGAGAATCATACATTTTAACGCCGTTGGAAGTAACAAATAAATGAGGATCCTGCGTGTTAATATCATTACTTCGAAACTCAAGATACGCCGTGATTTTAAGGCAGATTTCAGGCAGCAAAGGAAGATATCTTTCCTTGTTTCTCTTCCCTAGTACTTTAAGGGTTTTGGATCTTAAGTTCACATCCTGCAGTTTTATCCCTATAAGCTCAGTCCTTCTTATTCCCGTAGAATAAAATAAAGTTATAATAGCAAGATCACGGGCCCCCTCAAAACTATTTGCCGGAATATTATCAAGTACATTTTCAACTTCTGAAGCAGAAAAAGGTATTTGTATACTCTTCTTTACCTTGAGCGACTTGTGGCCGGCAAGAGGCGTGGCATCAATTTGCTCTGTTCTTAGAAGGAAATTATAATACGCTTTGAGAGAAGATATTTTACGGTTGATACTTCTGTTATTTAAGCCGGAATTCACCAGTACAATTATCCAACTACGTATTTGTGGGTAGTTGATCTCCAGCAAAGCTTTCTGTTCATACTCCTGAAGAATAAAATTAGAGAATGAAACAAGATCTGCCTCGTAAGCTTTTACTGTATTTGAGGAATATTTTTTTTCAAGCAGTAAATAATCAAGAAATTGGCTAAAGTGCATAAAAAAACTGTTGGTTGACAAAGTTATAAAACTTTAATCTACCAACAGTATATTAGTACCCTTGAAGCAGGGCCTGAATTCAAACTTTAAGCTCTAAAGCATTAAAGAAGAAGAATATTTATTGCTGCAGACTTAGCCGCAATTCATTGCTAAATTTCTTCCTGATCTCTTAAATGCTGAATGTATTGAGCTTTTTGGATCTGAGCCCTACGTTCAACAGACGGTTTAGTAAATGCCTGCCTGCTTCTCAACTGGCGCATTGTTCCGGTTCTATCAAATTTTCTTTTAAAACGCTTCAGCGCTCTGTCGATATTTTCTCCGTCTTTAACTGGTATAATTAACATAGTGTCACCTCCTTTCATTAAAATTAAAGGTGCAAAGATAATTCAATTGAATTGACCTGCAACTTTTATTATTATTTTTATTAAAAATTTTTAGTTTAAACAGCAGCCGGCTTGTACTCTTTTTTATCGATTACCATTTTAGCGATAATCTCTCTCAAAATTTCAGAAGTACCACCACCAATTGGCCCTAGTCTGCTGTCACGTAACATTCTTGCCAGCGGGTAATCTTCCATATATCCATAACCTCCCAGGAATTGCAGGCAATTATAGATAACCTCATCGGCTATTTTGGTTGAGAGTAATTTAGACATACTGGCTTCCTTAACCACATAAACCCCATCAATCATTCTTTTTACAATAGAGTAATTAAATTCCTTACACATTTCAACCTGGCTGGCCATATCTGCAACCGAGTGACGCAAGGCCTGGAATTTATCAATTGTTTTTCCAAAGGCAGTTCTTTCACCCATATAATTGATGGTATATTCTAAAGCATATTCTGCTCTGGCGTGAGCATTAACACCCATAATAAGCCTTTCAAAAGCGAAATGCTGCATAATATAATTAAATCCTAAATCTTCCTCCCCCATTAAATGCTTTGCAGGGATCTCAACATTATCGAAAGCTATTTCTGCAGTATCTGATGCTCTCCAACCTAATTTATCAAGTTTAGTAGCAGATATTCCGGGAGTATCCCTGTCAACCAGAAATATACTCATCCCCTTAGCTTTTTTCTCAGGAGATGTCTTAGCTGCAACTATTAAATAATCTGAATAAATTCCGTTGGTTATAAAAGTTTTAGAGCCATTAATTACGTATTTATCACCTTTTTTAACTGCCGTGGTTTTCATTCCAGCAACATCAGATCCTCCAAAGGGTTCTGTAATACACAAACATCCAATTTTCTCCCCGGCAATACTAGGTTCTAGATAATTCTTCTTTATTTCCTCATCTCCTTCGGCATTAAGGTGCGTCATAGCCAGGTAAGCGTGGGCCCACATTGCAGCAGCGAAACCCCCTGAATTTATTTTCTGCATCTCCTCAAGAAAAATGACTGTATAGAAAAGGTCGAGATTTAAACCACCATATTGTTCAGGATAGTTCAAACCAAAATACCCCATCTCTCCAAACTTTTCCCAGATAAACCTTTCTATTGTACCGGTTTTTTCCCATTTATCAATGTGAGGTACAACTTCCTTCTGAAGAAATTCCTGAAAACTTTTTCTAAAAAGCTCGTGCTCCTCTGTAAAATACATACTACTCATAAAATTTTTTTAGTAAAATTAGGATGCTAAAAGTGAAAAGGAAAAAGAAGCATCTTGAGAAAGAGCCGATTATTATAATTTTTCTTTTAGCAAAGAATTGAGAATCTGCAATCGCAAGTAACTACAGATAAAAATCCTATTTTAAGTACAAATATAAAGCAATCCTATCTATTTTTTCGGAAGGAAATTCCTTAATTTTTGCTAATTCTTCAAAACTGCCAATTTTTTCGTTTAGTAATCGATAATTCACTATTTCTCTTGCTAATTCATAATTAAAATATGGAATTTTTGCAAGCTCTAAAACACTGGCCGTATTAATATCCAGAAGTTCAACATCGGGTTTGGATTTAACAGTAAAAACTGCCAAAACCGCTTCCCTTCCTTCATAGTTTAACCCGTAAATATCCTTTAGCTGAATGTCGTGGATAAAGCCTCCAATCCTGTTGCGGTAATTTACAATTCTAGATGCAAGGACATCTCCTATTCCTTTAACCTCAACAAGATCTTCTGCGGTTGCAGAATTTAGATCTCTCAATTCTGATGAATTCCTTGAAACCATAGTGACTTTAATAGCCGGCGTATTTGACCCTGAAGCTTTCACCCATTCCGGAAAACGAAATAAAGGAGCAATTTCTCTTAGTAAAGAATCTGATACTCCTGTTACTTTTTGAAAATCTTCAGAAGAATTCACCCACTTCTCCTGTGCCCTGAAGGCGTGAAGTCTGTCAATTTCCTCAATAGACATTCCTAAAGTATAGCCTTTATAATCTGTAATAAAATTGGGATTAAAGGGATAGCTAATCTTCACAGCTTCCTCGGTGGCAAGTGCCTTCAGCGAATCAAGGCTTTTTTGAAAATTTGCCAATTCTTCGTCGGTAAGGGCCGGCTGAGGAGATTCTGCAGAGAAATCAGCAAAAAGATAGACCAGCTGAAGAACAACTATAATTGACACCAATAAAAAAATCCCAATTTGCTGGCTTCTGTTGAAAACAAATTGGGACTTTATATTTTTCATTTTTTCACCTCATTAAGCAGCCGCTTTTTCCTGCTTTTTAAATAGCTCACCGGCCTTTAACTTCTTATTGTAGCTGCGTAGATCTCTTCTTACCTCACCAGACATTATGTATAAACCAATGATGTTAGGAAAAGACATCGCAAGGATCATCATATCTGAAAAATCAAGTACGGCACCTAAACTTACAGAAGCTCCCACTACTACGAATACTAAAAATAATGCTTTATAAATAAGTTCCGATCTTAAACTTTTCCCGAACAAATAAGTCCAGGCTCTCATACCGTAGTAAGACCAGGAGATCATAGTAGAAAAGGCGAATAAGAATACTGCAGCAGCAAGGATATAAGGGAACCAGGATACTACACTACCAAAAGCATCAGACGTTAACTGCGCTCCGGCTATTCCAACAACTTCGTGTTTTCCGGTAAAGATCAATACTAGTGCTGTTAAGGTACAAACTACAACAGTATCAATGAACGGCTCAAGTAATGCAACAAATCCTTCTGAAGGTGGATGATTGGTTTTCGCAGCACTATGTGCAATGGCTGCCGATCCCACCCCTGCTTCGTTAGAAAATGCTGCTCTTTGGAAACCAACGATTAATACTCCAATAATTCCTCCTTTTAAAGCAGATGGGTTAAAAGCTCCTTCATAGATTGCTGAAAAAGCAGGCCCTATATTTTCAATATTCATTATTATTACCGTTAAACATCCAAGGATGTAAATTCCTGCCATAACGGGAACAATCTTTCCTGTAACTTTTGCAATACTGTTAATACCTCCAATAATTACAAAACCTACCAAGATAGCTGTAACAATACCAAACCAGAAACCATTTCCTACAAGAAAAGGCATTTGTCCCTGTAACTGTTCAAAGGATTGATTAGCCTGGAACATATTTCCTCCACCAAAGGAAGCTCCAATTGCCAAAACTGCAAAAAGACCTGCCAATACTTTCCCTAATCCTTTTTTATTTCTTTTCTCAAGCCCATAACGAAGGTAATTCATTGGGCCCCCAAATACTCTTCCCTCTTTATTAATGAACCTGTATTTTACACCAAGGGTACATTCTACAAATTTGGAGGACATCCCCAATAAACCTGCAATTATCATCCAGAACGTTGCTCCGGCACCACCTAAAGATACCGCTACGGCAACCCCTGCAATATTTCCTAATCCAACAGTTCCAGAAACCGCTGTGGCCAAAGCCTGGAAATGAGTTACCTGTCCCGGCGCATTGGGATCATCATATTTTCCTCGTGCAAGTTGTAAAGAATGTTTAAATCCTCTTATGTTTATAAAGCCCATTCTAATAGTAAAGAACAAGGCTCCAAATAAAAGCCAAACTACAATGAACGGTATATTTTTAGTTTGAGGATCTCCGTTAGGATGAGTTAAAGGTATTTTTTCATCATAAACAATTTGGGCTAGATTATGAGCTCCTTCTTCTATTACGTGCTCCTTGTTTTCTGAATTATAAATTACTTCACCTTCATTGGCTAAATATTTTAAGGTTCCACTTGCATTTGCAGTTACTTCAATTGCCTCCTCTGTACTTGAAGAAACTATTGCAATGACATCTCCCTTTTCTACTTCTGCACCTTCTTCTACCAACCATTCGGTTAAAACAAACCGTTCTTCTATTCCTGCAGTCCATCCCGGCGTAGGGACATTTTTTAAATCGGCATAAACAACAGGGTCATAAATACCAATTGCTGAGAAAAGATCCCAGAATAAAACTGCGCCCATGGTTTCTACAATTGGAGCAAAGGTTCCGTTAAAATGCTCGGTTATAGCTTCTGCTTCTACTGTATACGATCTGGTAGTAGATGCACCGGCAGCGTCTGTAACAATTACACTGTAAGGAATACCTTCTACAAGCCCCTGTGCTCTTGGAGATGTTAAGGCTGTTGACTGGCTGCTCCACTTATAGGAATAAGGAGGAGTTCCACCCGTAACTTCAAGGTCTACAAAACCATCATTAATAATCCTGGAGGGGTTTCCTATGTTAGCTTTTACATCTAATTCTTGTGCAAATACTGATACTACAAATAATAAAAAGAACACTGAAAGTAAGTACTTTCTCATAAATTGAAATTAATTGTTAATGAAGGCTTTTTTACAGCGAAGCAAGATGCTAAAAAATTAGGCTTTTTCAAATTATTCCAAGTTAAAATGTAAACGAATTGTTAAATTCATTAAAGCAGAGAGAATTCTAATGCCTCTCTTGAATTTCTTTAGCCGTGAAAAAATATAACAACCTTATTATTAATGATTGTAGATCAGAAGATTATAAATCAAACACCGATGTACGTTTGGTATAGACCAAATCTTTAAGTTTCAGCCAGAAGGCAAGGGTAAGATAAATAGCAAAACCAATTCCCAATGTGGCGAAAGATAAATAAATGAAGAAAAGCCTGATGCTCCTGGCCCTAATTCCTATTTTATCGCCCAATCTTGAGGAAACATAGAAACCATGTCGCTCAAAATAATGCCTTATGGAATAAATGATTCTTAACATTATTCAAAGATAAAGAAATCCTGCTTTACTAAAGAAGCTTTTACAACTTCCCTTGCAGCAGTATATTTCCCAAAGAACATTTAAGACAATAATTTTTATCACAATATTCGCTTTTTAGATGGATCAATGCCTGGGATTGCAGTGCATTGGCAGCTGTATTCCTCCGTATTTTATTAAATTTATTTACTACTATATTTGATTCCGGTTT
>CAZXEY010000030.1:6834-26631 GCA_964639695.1 uncultured Antarcticibacterium sp.
GATAATCTGATATTTGGAAAATTATCGGGCCTTAGCCGGAAAAATTTAGGCCGTTCCACATATTTATTCTCAAGTTTAAATTTCCTTTTTTGGTAGGTATATTCCTTCTTAAGATCCAGAAAATATGCATCTTCCAGTTTATCATCCAGTAGTCCCGCCTGTCCAAAAAATAATGCTTCAAGTTTTAAAGGATCATTTCTTAATTTTTGAACAACTTTAAAATCGAGGCTTTCAGCAAAACTGAGAAATGCACCACCATTTACTTTTAATCCGAAATTCTTTGCCAGCAGAAGAAATAGAACCTTTTCCCAATCGTTTCCCGATTTTTGTAGAAGTTTCAGAATAGTTCCTGTTTTCTGCTGAAGTCTCTCAAAATACAATCGCTCCTGCCAGTTTCTTAAGGTAAATTCATCAAATTTATCAAAATCATTTTCACAATTTATCCACTTCCGGTTAGGAGCCAGAAGTAATGTATTGTGTTTCTCTAAAGTTTCTTTGGATACAAGATCCTTAAGTTCCAAAGTGGGTATTAAGGTATTATCTTTTCTGAAGATTTCGATATCCTCTTCCCAAACCACGTGAAGGATCACATTATCATAATTAGGATCTGCTTCATGACCATGAGCATACCAATGAGATGATTTAATGTGAATCTCAATATTACCTGCCCATATTTCATCCCCTATTTTAACTCTTCCATTAAAAAAATCAGGACCCGAATTAAAGTTATGAATACCTGTATCTATAAGGGTTAAAGTAAAGCCATTGGTACTTTTGGCCCGCAGAAGGTCAAACTTTTTGTATTTCCATATATAATGAAGAAAATCCTCCTGCATTGGTAACTATAGAGCCGTTGGCTTGATTAAAGATCTTAAAGACCTGGTACTGGAGGAGGGTACTATTTATTGCGGTAATTTCTTTGCCACTTCTTCAATAATCTGGTCAACCCAATATTCATACATCAACCCACTTGGATGAAGGTTGTCTCTCGCCGTTAATGCCGGGTTATTTGCAGCTTCCCTGGAAATAGGTGTTATATCATAGAAAGCCACTCCAAATTCATCTGCTATTCTTCTATAAATTGCATTGTAAATATCTATTTCCTCACCTATTGCTTCAGAATTTGCGCTTCCAAAAGGAGTTGCACCATAATCAGGAATACTTAATGCAAAAACCCCTTTTTCCATCCTTTTGGAATGGAAGATAGCTTTCCTGAATATTTCCCTTAACTCTTCTTCAAAAACATAAACAGGTTTTCCCTGGTATTGATTATTAACTCCAATTAATACACTTACCAAATCGAAATCCCTTTGCACATTAACTTCACTTTCAATATTCCTTATAAGGTCGCTGGTGGTCCATCCTGTTTTTGCAACAATTAAAGGTGCTGCCATTGCAAATCCTCTTTGCCTTAGACGTTCTGTCAACTGCACAGGCCATGTTTTATCAATAGGAACGCTTTCCCCTACCGTATATGAATCCCCCAAAGCCAAATAACTATATTTTGCTTCAACAACCCCTGCCGGCTCCTGTGAAGAACTACAACCAATTATGATCAATAAAGTGAATAAAAGAAGTATTTGTTTCATTTAAAAAACTTTGATTATCAAATTAGCGTATTTTGCAGCAACTAAAAATTTTTTAATAACTCTTTAATATATCAAGATGAGCAGATTCTATACTATTTTTCTGATAATCTTTTCCTCCTGCCTTTATGCACAGGAAAAATCTGAAACTCAAAAATTTTGGGAAAAACTGGAAGCTCATTGCGGAAAAGCTTATGAAGGAACTTTATCACCTGAAGTAACAGATGCCGGCTATGTAGGTAAAACCCTTAAAATTTTTATTCGCACCTGTGAGGATAACAGAATTACAATTCCCTTTTACGTTGGCGAGGATAGATCAAGAACTTTTATTCTCACTAAAGAAGGTGACCGGTTAAAGTTTAAGCACGATCATCGCCATGAAGATGGCTCTGAAGATGAGATTACACAATATGGAGGTACCAGTACAAATTCAGGAACAGCCAGGGTACAGGTTTTTCCTGCAGATGTTGAAACAGCACAGTTAATTCCCGCGGCGGCTACAAATGTGTGGTGGCTTGAAATGGATGATAAGACCTTATCCTATAACTTAAAAAGATTAGGAAAAGAAGGACCGGCCTTTAAAGTAACATTCGACCTTACTAAACCTGTAGCTACCCCTGAAGCACCTTGGGGTTGGGATTAGTTAAACTACTGGTAAAGAATTAACGGGATTTTGGGATTGAACCTGATTTCCTTTATCTTATTATGCGATTTAAATTCGTTAATGATGAAGGATCCTAAGGATAGAAACATAGATGATAAGGGAAAAAACCCGGATATTCCAGATAAAAAGAAGCAAAAAACTTCTTTAAAAAAACACCGGAACCCTTTTATAAGAGGAACCGCAAAAGCAGGTTATACAGTTTGGATAATTATTATGGTAGTAGGTGTCTCTCTTGCTTTTATTGTATCTGTATTTTTATTGTAGTAGTCTATGATATTAAGAGCAGCTTTTATTTGTTTTGTCCTCCTATTCCTTTTACTGCAGCTACTTCAATATTTTTCTATTGGTTTACCTAACTGGGTTGTTTTCTATGTCAACGACTTCCTGTGTATGCCTATAGTACTGTTTATCTGCTTACAAATCCTCAAAATTTTTACAAAAGATCCCAGCCAACAGCTTCCTTACCTGCCTGCATTAGTTCTAACTATTTTTTATTCAGTATATTTTGAACTTATCCTTCCCCAATTCACTGAGCGGTATACATCAGATTTCCTGGATGTTATTATGTACATGTGCGGCAGCCTTATCTTTCTTCTGCTTCAGGAAATAAATGCCAGCTATTACAGAAAAAGAAAAAAGCTACCGGAGAGGTAGCTTTTAAATATTTAAACAAGATCTAATCTATATATCCCATTTTACGCATCCAGTCGTCATTATACATCTTTCCAACATACCTGCTTCCATGGTCATGGAAAAGGACGACAACCACATCATCCTTCTTAAAATGATGTTTTAACTGAAGTAATCCTTTAATAGCGGCACCGGCACTGTTTCCTAAAAACATTCCTTCCTCTTTTGCAAGTCTCCGGGTATAAACTGCGGCATCCTTATCGGTTACTTTTTCGAATCCATCGATAATATCAAAATTCACATTTTTTGGAAGTATATCCTCCCCTATTCCTTCCGTCACATAGGGGTAGATTTCTTTTTCATCAAAAATTCCGGTTTCGTGATACTTCTTAAATACCGATCCATAAGTGTCAATACCCCAGATTTTAATATCCGGGTTTTTCTCTTTCAAATATTTTCCTACACCAGATATGGTACCTCCGGTTCCAACACCTACTACAAAATGAGTTACCTTACCATCGGTTTGTTCCCAGATTTCAGGTCCCGTAGATTCATAATGTGCTTTGGTATTGGCCAAATTATCATATTGATTTACATACCAGGAATTTGGTGTTTCTTCAGAAATTCTTCTGGAAGTTGAATAATAAGATCTTGGATCCTCCGGTGGAACATCTGTAGGACAAACAATTACTTCGCTTCCCACTGCCCTAAGAATGTCCATCTTTTCCTTACTTTGCTTATCACTCAGGACACAAACCATTTTATATCCTTTTACAATAGCCGCCAAAGCAAGGCCCATACCTGTATTTCCCGAAGTACCTTCAATTATAGTCCCCCCCGGTTTTAATCGTCCATCAGCTTCTGCTTCTTCAATCATTTTAACCGCCATCCTGTCTTTTACAGAATTTCCCGGATTAAAAGTTTCATATTTTGCAAGGACTAAAGCATCAATGTCTTTAGTAAGATTATTAATTTTTACCATTGGGGTTTTTCCAATGGTTCCTAATATATTTTCAGCGTAATCCATAGTATTTTTTCAGTTCGCAAAGATAAGCCTAAGGATATACCTTTCCAAAGTTTTGGGATTCAATGACCTTGATTTAATCAAATTTCATTGCTTTTACAGGAGAAACCTTTGTGATAATTATTGAGGGAATGATCAACATCAAGAAGCATAGGATTAACGTTCCCAAATTAACCCCAACTATATATTCCCAACCTATATAAACAGGCACTTCTGTTACATAGTAGGTTTCGGGGTTTAACGGGAAAAGTTTAAAATATTTCTGAATGAACAAAATTCCAAGGCCTATTAAATTTCCCCAAAACAATCCCAGGATGATGAGATAGGTAGCGTTATAAAGAAATATTTTCCGCACGGTCCAGTCTGCAGCTCCTAATGCTTTAAGGATCCCAATCATCTGTGTTCTTTCTAATATAAGGACCAACAAGGCTGTGATCATATTAATACCGGCCACCAGGATCATAATTCCTATAATGAGAGCAATATTAAAATCGAACAGGGAAAGCCATTCAAAAATTGAATAATATTTCTGTTTAATAGTACGTGTATCGAGGTAAGAGTTAGTATTTTCGTAAATTTCTCCTCCTTTTTCATCCAATTTCTCAAAATCATCAATAAAAACTTCAAAACCACCTACCTGATCACTCTCCCAGTTATTTAAACGTTGAATATGTCTTATGTCGGCAATCATAAATAACTCGTCAAACTCCTGAAATCCGGAGCTAAAGATTCCCTTTACTACAAAAGCCCGAACCAAAGGATTTTTATTAACGTCTTCGCGAAGAAAATATGTGATCACCTTATCCCCCACTTTAAAACCTAAACGATTTGCGGTGTAAGCAGATATTAGCACCTCCTCATTAAGAGAGTCGCTATAATCAGGAAGTTCCCCTTCAATGAGAAATTCTTCAAAATTTTCCCATTTATAATCGGCACCTACTCCCTTAACAATGACCCCTTCAAAGTCTGTGGGAGTGCGAATAATTCCGGCCTTTGTGGCCACTGCCTGTATATGAGTAATACCTTCTACAGAATTAAATTCAGGATAAAAATCCTGATTGAGAGAGACAGGCATTAGAGATACCTGGGAACTGTTGTTGTCGTAGTTCTCAATGATTACATGCCCGTTAAAGGCCGCGATCTTTTCCCTTATCTTTACCTGGAGCCCGATTCCTGTTGCAAAAGAAACCAACATCATAATGACGCCTATAGCAATAGCGGTAATGGCAATTTTAATTATTGGTGCCGAAATGCTACTTTTATACTTTCTAGCACTTATTAGCCGTTTAGCTATAAAAAATTCAAAATTCAAAACGCTCCCAATGTTTTTAAGATTTTTCAAAAATACGTTTTTATTCCTTCTATTCGGGATTGTTTCCTGCGGAAGAAGCACAGGACAAAACGGATCAATTTTTTCTCAAAAAGAGGCCGGTTCAGCTACATCTGAAATCATTGGAAAAGCTTCCGGAGAAATTATTGTTGGAGCTAACAGAACAGCTGAATATTTACCTCTGCTGGAAGGTAAAAGAGTGGGAATAGTTGCAAATCAAAGTACTGTTATTTTCGCTGAAGAAGAACAGGAAAAATTTACACATTTAGTAGATTCTCTGATGGAGCGAAATGTAAACCTGGTTAAAGTTTTTGCTCCTGAACACGGATTTCGTGGTACTGCCGATGCAGGAGAAACTATAAAAGATGGAAAAGATAGTAAAACCGGCTTACCAATTATTTCGCTTTATGGTGACAACAAAAAACCTGGAGCAGATCAATTAAAAGGCATTGATATTCTTTTATTTGATCTTCAGGACGTAGGTGCAAGATTCTACACCTATATTTCTACTTTACATTACGTTATGGAAGCTGCCGCCGAAAATAATATTCCGCTATTAATTCTTGACCGGCCTAATCCTAACGGTCATTATGTGGACGGCCCGGTATTAGATCCTGCCTACTCTAGTTTTGTGGGAATGCACCCTGTTCCCGTGGTACACGGATTAACTATTGGCGAATATGGCAAAATGATCAACGGTGAGAAATGGTTAAAAAATGGAATACAAACCGACCTTAAAGTAATTGAAATGGAAAATTACGATCATTCCAAAAGATATAATTTACCTGTTAAGCCGTCACCAAACCTTCCAAATGAGCAGGCCGTAAATTTGTATCCCAGCCTTTGTTTCTTTGAAGGAACCAATGTAAATGCCGGCCGGGGAACCGATGATCAATTCCAGGTATTTGGATCTCCGTTTCTTTCTAAAGATTATTTTAATTACACCTATACACCCGAATCGAAACCCGGAGCAAAAAGCCCGAAACACCTGGGAAAAACCTGTTATGGCAAAAATTTAACCGATCATCCTTATCTCGATAAGATCGATCTTAGCTGGTTAATTGAAGCTTATTATCATACGGCCAACAAAAAAGAATTCTTCAATAACTTCTTTACCAATCTTGCCGGTGGGCCAACTTTAAGAAAACAAATTGAACAAGGTTTAACAGAGGAAGATATCCGAAAGACATGGGAAAAAGGAATTCAGGATTTTAAGGAAAAAAGGAGAATATACCTTTTATATAACTAAATAAAATCACCTACAACTTAATTCTCTTTTTCATCTCTTCCACAATATTATAAGCAGCAGGACAAATAGCTGTGTTTTTTATAGTGAGATTGGAAATTTTATGAAAATCCTTCCTGTCGGTATGAGGATATTCCCTGCAGGCTTTTGGCCTCACCTCGTAAATGGAGCAATAATTATCGGCTCCCAGAAAAGTACATGGAACCTGTTTTAGTACGTGATCACCATCTTCATCCACCCTAAGATATTCCTCCGCAAATTTTCCTGACTTCATTTTAAAATGCTTTGCTATTCTTTCAATATCCTTACCGGTAAATAAGGGACCGGTTGTTTTACAGCAATTTGCACAGGACAAACAATCGGTTCGGGAAAATTCCTCTTCGTGAATTTCCTGCATCAGAGAATCCAATTGTTTCGGAGGTTTTTTTCGCAGTTTCGCAAAGAATTTTTTATTCTCCTTATGCTTATCTTTGGCCTTTTCGGGGAGAGTATTTAAAATTTCTTCCATAGGACAAAGATATGAAGAAGCAGCAAAGTATTGAGCCAACCCAGGATATCTTCGGTACCGCCATCAAAGCATTTTTTCAGGATGGGGATGAAACAGATATTACTGTTCATTCCCCAGATTTTGATGATGATGTTATTCCTGTTTCTTACCTCTTCAGGAACTATAAGGAAATGCCTCCACTCGAAAAAAAAGCATTACAATTGGCAAAAGGTCGGGTTCTGGATGTAGGAAGCGGTGCAGGAAGTCACGCACTTTATCTGCAACAAGAAAGAAATCTTGAGGTTACCGCTATTGATATTTCTAAAGGAGCTATAGAAGTTGCTAAAGAACGTGGACTTCGGGACGTTCGGAATATTAATTTTTTCGATCTGCAAGAAGAGAAATACGACACGCTACTTTTCCTTATGAATGGGACCGGTATAATTGGAAAACTAAAAAATTTAGACCAGTTTTTTCTTCACGCAAAATCTTTACTGAAACGTGATGGACAAATTCTTATCGATTCATCAGATCTTAGTTTTTTGTTTGACGCCGATGAGGATGGAGGAATATGGATAGATCCCAATGAACCCTATTATGGGGAAATGGAATTTTCCCTTAGCTATAAAAGTTCTGTTTCTAACAGTTTCCCGTGGTTGTATCTGGATTTTAATACTCTGGAACTTGCTGCTTCCAAAAATAACTTTAGCTGCGAATTAATCAAAAAAGGGAAACATTATGATTATTTAGCCTCTTTGCAACCTGAAAACGAAGATGAAAATTTTTAGCCTCAGCTTCTCAAGATGTTCTGTTTTATTATCTTTACCCCCTTTACCAGTGATTATGAAGCGAATAAAAATAGTAAGCCTTTTTGTATTTTTTCTTGTTCTTACAGGTTGTACTACCGATGAATCCTCGAAAAAAGAAAATACCAAGAGTGCTAATCTAAAAACATTGGGAACCTCCTCCAATGATCTATTAAGCGATGAAAAATTCACTTCACTTTCAATAGAGATAGTTTACGTGACAGGTTATCAACCCGATTCCCGAACAATTTCCAGTCTTACCAGTTTTCTCTCTTCAAGGGTTCATAAACCAGATGGGGTGACGGTTTCACAGCGACAGGTAGCATCTTCGGGGAAAGCTCCGTTTAGCATTAACGAAATTGCCGCCATTGAAGCAGAAGAAAGGACAGAGTATAATGTGGGGGACAATATTGCGGTTTTCATTTATTTTGCTGATGGAAGTAATGAAAATGATACAAATACTAAAGTTGTTTTAGGGTCTGCCTATAGAAATACCTCCATGGTAATATACGGGGAAACAGTTAAAAAAATAGCAGCCAGAAACACTAATATTTCCAAGAGTACAGTAGAAAGCACAGTAGTTAATCACGAGTTTGGACATTTATTCGGACTGGTAAATTTTGGTGCACCACTTCAAACTTCTCACGAAGATCCTGACAGTAAAGGACACTGCTCAGTTAGCGGTTGTTTAATGAATGCCAATCTCGAATTTGGTGCTAATCTTGTAGACTTCGTAGACAACAATAATATTCCCGGATTAGACGATGCCTGTATTTTTGACCTGCAGGCAAACGGCGGAAAATAATATTTTTCGCCGCAGCTCTGCTTATCATTTCCAGGAACCCATAGCCTATCTATAGGAATTTACTGGCGAGGTAAGCCTCCAAAAATTATTATTATAGAAGAAAAAAGCCCGGCTTAGCCGGGCTTCTTCGTCCTATCTTATTACTTAATAAACTTTCTCACCATTCACAAAAGTTTGTAAAACTTTTAAATTAGGAATTTCATTTTCCGGAATCTCCATTATATTCTTTTCAAGAACAATAAAATCTGCAAATTTCCCCGGTTCAATACTTCCTTTTTCATTTTCCTCAAAATTGCTGTAGGCGGCCCAAATAGTCATTCCTTTTAAGGTTTCCTCTCTCGATAATGCCTGGTCTTTCATATATCCTCCTTCAGGGAAATTATTGAGATCCTTGCGTGCCACAGCTGCATAGAACGTGTAGAACGGATTCACCTCTTCCACAGGAAAATCTGTTCCTAAAGCTACCAATCCAGCCTGGTCCAGCATTCTTTTAAATGCATAAGCACCTTTAATTCGATCTGGCCCTACCCTGTCTTCAGCCCAGTACATGTCACTGGTGGCGTGAGTAGGTTGAACAGATGGAATAATGTTTTTACTGAAGTATTTAAAATCTTCCTCATCTATAATTTGAGCGTGTTCCACTCTCCAGCGACGGTCATCACCTTCCCCCAATAATTCATTGTAAGTTTTTAAAACCACCACATTAGCAGAATCACCAATAGCGTGTGTATTTAACTGAAATTTAGATTTAGCAACTCTCTCGGCAGTCTTTTTAAAATCCTCTGCAGGGGAAAGCAATGCTCCGTAATGGTTGTCCCTATCGGCATAAGGTTGCTTCAATGCAGCTCCCCTGGATCCTAATGCTCCGTCACCATAAAACTTTACCGAACGCACACTCAGTCGTTCAGTTTTTATAGGTTCTTTATCAAGGTAATAATCAAGATTTTCAGGAGTGTTGCTCAGCATTGCATACAACCTAATCTTTAAGCTCCCTGCCTTTTGAAGACTGTCTATTAATTCTACCGTACTTTTATCTATTCCGGCATCGTCTACAGTAGTTAATCCATAGCTAAAGCTTATTTTTTCTGCCTCCTGTAAAGCAGTAATTTGTTCAATTAAAGTCGGTTCTTCCTCTGCCCTGGCAACAAGATCCATAGGGTTATCAATAAGTATCCCGGTTAATTTGCCGTTCTTCACATGAATCTCACCACCGTTTGCCGGAGTATTGACTGTTATTCCGGCTTTGTCCAGTGCAGCCTGATTGGCAAGTAAAGCGTGTCCATCTATCCTCGTAATAGCGACAGGAGTATCAGGAAATAGTTTATCCAGGGTATCCTTGGTTGGAAATTCTTTTACCTCCCAATCATTTTGATCCCACCCACGTCCTGTAATAAAATCTACATTTCTTTCCTCCTGAAAATCCACGATCCTTTGAACTACTTCATCAAAACTTTTTGTGCCGGTAAGATCCACTTTTTGCTGCTGAAGGCCTAACCTGTAAAAGTGAGCGTGAGCATCAATAAAACCAGGAACTATGGTTTTACCACCTGCATCCATTATCTCATTGAAGTCGTACTTTTCTTTTAAAGCTTCAGCTGTACCTAACTCCAGAAATTTTCCGTCTTTTACGGCAAAAGCTTCAGCTTTGCTGAATTCACCATCTACTGTATAAATTTCAGCATTAAAGACCAATAGATCTGCTTCCTCTTTTTTGTTGGAGTCACAGGAAAAAAATAGGCCACTTATAAGGGCAAATAATAAAACTTTTTTGAACATAATTTGAATATTAAATGAAAACGCGCTTCAGATTAAAGCGCGTGTAAAATTTTTAAAACAGGTTT
Source organism: uncultured Antarcticibacterium sp. (assembly GCA_964639695.1). GTDB lineage: Bacteria > Bacteroidota > Bacteroidia > Flavobacteriales > Flavobacteriaceae > Gillisia. Next base: position 17,254 of record CAZXEY010000030.1, read on the forward strand.
GTAATTCCTGAGACTATTGCTTTTCTTATATCGGGATTAGCTCCTGCCGCAAGGGCTATAGAAACAAAAAGACCAATCATTGCATAGGCAAAATCCTTAAAGATCATTCTACCTGCTTTCTTACGGTGTTTCTTACCTTTCTTCTTTCTGGCAAGGCTAATTGCTATTTCCCTACCACCTATTACTCCAAGGAAAACCCACGTAGTACTCATAGGTACTGTACTAATAAACAACTTATAGATTAATAGCAGCACATAAGTAGCATCTACTAAAGTAGCCGCTCTAATGTCTGATATCCTTGCTTTTTCACTTACTACCTGCTGAATTTTATCTCCGCGCAGGAAGAAAAGAAGTCCCAATCCAAGAAAAATAGTGGCAGAAAAAATTATAAATTGTCCCCCGTCCATTTGCCTTGGCAGGAAAACCGCGATGTTTGCACCATCCTGCATTACCCAAACTCCCCATAAGGTACCGCTTACTATCCATTGAGTAATAGTCCAGCTGTTACTAAACTTCCTGCTTTTAAAATATTTCCTGATCACATTATAAGAAAAATACCAAACCAAAAAGGAAAGTATAAAAGCGAGAATGTATCCTGACCAACTTTTCCAAACCACAGAGGTTATCCCCGAAGTATCTGCACTAAAAACACTTAAAATGAGAAAAGTGGTGGAAACCGGCATCCTTAAACGCGTTAAAATAAGCAGAATAAGAGGTGCTATGATCTGGAAGAAACTAAAACTTTCGGGGTGAGGATACTTGGTCGTACCATCGGGATTTGTTAATCTCTGGTAGGTTACGTCACCGTCAAAATAAAACCAACTGAAGGTTACTACTAATAAAAATATCGCTCCTATATAGAGCCATAAGACCCACCAGCGCTGGGTTTTGTTACTCTCAATAAAAGTTCCCAGAGACTGGATACTGTCATTGGCTACTGTGGCATAAGCCGCAAAAAAGAATCCAAGCCACATTGCGGCCCGGGTGTTGCCGGTAAAAATACCGGCTAAAACCAAACCTATTATCACAATCGCCAGGAACGTCTTCTCCTGGACCATAAAGTCCAGAATATTCAAATAAGGACGGGACCTGTCACTACGCTTAAATTTTGCCATCTATAAGGGAATTAGGGAATTATATTCGTTGAATGATATTTTATTAGCGTGTGCAATATTACAGCCTATTATTAATATTTACAATTTGACAATCCCGTTTTATCCTAATTGGGAGATAAGAGATAAATGCATTCAAAAATTCCAGCAGAATATTTTTATTCACAAATCTGCTTTAAAAGCGGCAAGATAATCTTATAATGTAAAGTTTTAAAATTCTCTACAAAAAAAAGCTGCCCCTGGGGGCAGCTTAATTATAACTATCAAAATATCTTACCAATCGAACTTATAAGTAGCCCCAATTAATGCCTGCACTCCCTGGACAGGAAAGTTGGACCAGCGCTCATAATTATTGCCTAATAAATTATTCCCACGGGCAAATACTGAAAGTTGATCGTTAAACCTGTAACCTAAATTCGCATTAAGATCTACAAAGCTATCTAAAGTAACTACTGCTGTATTAACTCCACCAAAAGAACCTGCAATTGTTTCTCTGTCCTTTCTCTCTCCCACTGCAAATAAATTAGCACCTGCAAACCATTTTTGGGTTATTTGGTAATCTGCCCTTATCGATGCTTTATATTCTGGAAGGTTCCAGGCTTCTGCCTGATCATCTACTGAATAGTTAAAGAAGGTTCCGTTTATACCTAATCTGAAGTTGCTTCTTACATCTATATTTAATTCTGCATAGAAAGAAAGAGTGTTGACGTCATCATAAACAGTTCCGAAAGAATTACCATATTCAAAACTCCTGGTTGTCGAATTTGATGTATCGTATGAATTCGCTAAAAATAAAGCTTTATTAAATTCTGCCATATAACTTCCCCTGAAGTTGTAGGAGATACTGTTGGACAATTTACCTTTTGCTCCAACATAAGCATCATAAGGCCTGTCTGTAGGCATAATATCCAATGTTGGCGACACGTATGGATTCTCTTCAACGAATTGATAGTAGGAATTTTGCACCAGCTTTCCTTCCAAACCTGCATAAGGTATAAAATACTCACCTCCAAGACTGTAGCTGGCAGTAACCTGCGGATACAAGTATACACTGTTTTTACTGTTCTGGGTGTTTAATGAGTAAAATAATCCTACCCCTAAATTTACTGTAAGATCATCACGCAGTATCAATAGGCTGGGTGCAATTCCGGCAATAAAAAAGGAATAATCTTTTCCACTTCCAACACCCTGATTAATTGCGCGATCAAAACTTCCGCTTACAAAATCTCCTGTTATTTCAGTATTTATAAGCTCTCCGGCAATATTAACTTCAAAAAAAGCATCGGCGTTAAACCGGTGTTCTGTAGTTTCGTATGCATCTCCAAAATATCTGTACCTGGCTGAAGCTCTTTCGAAAAATGAATCATAGAAATCCAACTCACCTCCCAGCGAAGCAGAATAATAATTCTGCTGAGGATCAATATTTGAAATTATCTCTACAGGTAAATCAATTTCGGGTAATCCATACCAGTTAAAAAGTTTGTGTTCCAAACCAAATTCAGTATTCCAGGAATTGTTTCGGTTTCTTGAATTATAATTCAGGTTAAGTTCAGTATTATAAAAACTATCATCCAGCTCTACATTTTTAATTCCTCCCTGTGAAGAGTGGTGGTTGAGATAAATTCCGAAGTTATCACTTCTTCCCACTTCAAAATTGCTGTAAAATTCTGCAAGAGCATTTGCATAAGTCCCAAATCCTAAAGTGGCATAATTATCATAAAGTTTAACTCTCTTAGCTTTTTCTACTTGTGTTGCTTTTCCTTTGGATGGAGTAAACGTAGATGCCACGGGAACAGAAAATATACTGTACTTCACAGGCTTCTTTTCAAGGCTTACAGAATCTCCCAACCGCGGGGTTTCTTTAATTTTAAAAGCATCGTTAACTGAAGGAGTATATGGCTTTACCACTATAACGGTTTCTCCTCCAAGAGGCCTGTCCTGGGAGAAAGCAACACCGGTAAATAAAAAAGATAATAAAAACAAGTTTCTTTTAAACGAAAGAATTTGCATACTGAGGGTTCTTATAAGTTAGTTTGAAAAGGTTTAGTTGTTGGTTTCTACTGAAGCATTTGTTTTTGCTTCCATAGCTTTGATCCTGTTAAGCTCGGTTTGAGCTTCACTCACCACTTCAGGAAATTCCTTAAAGTTTTTAATCACATTTTCCAGGATGTATGTTGCCTGGTAAGCGTCATTAAGAGCATAGAAATTCTTTGCCATTAATACCAAACCTTTAGCTCCGTAATATTTATAACCGGAATAATCTTTAGCAAGCTTTTGTATGGCTTCATTGGAAGCTTTGAAATTACCTGCCTTATTTTTAAAATAGGCATCAAAATAAAGAGCTTCTGCAGCTAATTCCCCCGTTGCAAGTTTCAAAACTTCAGCATAAGCACTCTTCGCCCTGCTCTCATTTCCTGTCGCCATTGCAGATCTTGCAATAATTACCTGAGCATCACTTTTTACAGCGTTTTCAATAGTAGGATTAGCCAAAACTTTTTCAGCATAAGCTACTGCCTGATTGTAATCTTTTAATTCGTGATAAGATTTCATCAAGTTCGACTGCGCATAGATGATGTTTTGAGCAAAATCGGCTTCATTCTCCAGTCGTTTCAATAGGGGCAGCGCATCTTTATAATTTCTGTTTTCCAGATAAATTTGAGATAATCTTGCAAGTGCCTGTTCAGAAAATTCACTTCTTGGCTTCTCCACTACAAATTTGTAGTGCTTTATTGCATCATTCTTTTGTCCATCCCTAAAGTATAGTTGAGCCAGATAGAAATTACTTTTTAGAGAATGTAATCCATTAGGGAAATTCTGAAGGTATTTTATAAATCCGGCTTTTGCCGCAGCTGTATTATTTTCCAGGTACTGCTTTTCTGCAGCTTCATAATTTGTATTGTCAAGATCGGCATCACTCACTTCAACAAAATCTACATTTTTCACCCATCTTGCATACTCATCGGTTTTTCCGAGGTCTATGTATACTAACCTTGCCGAGGCAACTGCCTGCATAGACTCAGGAGTATTAGGAAAATCTGAAACTACTTTCTTATATCTTTCCAGCGCTTTATCAGGCTGGTTACTATTATAATAAATAAGGCCCTGCTTCATCATAGCCTGAGGTACAAATGCACTATTTGGAATATCACGAATCAACCTGTTGTAGGTTTCAATAGCTTTATTTGTATTCTCCATAGCCAGGTAGGTATTCCCCAGCTCATACAATGCATCATCTCTGTAAGATGACCTTGGATATTTACTTACGAAACTGTTGAGATCTTCAATCTTACTTTGGTTCCTGTCAACAAACCCATAACTAATTGCTTTTTGATATGCAGCATAATCTGTATTACCCATATTCATCTGGATTGCCTCATCGTAAGCTTCCATTGCTGGCCAATACTTACTGGTAACAAAATAGGTATCTCCCAAACGTGTTAGAGCATCATATTTCCTGGCTTTGTCTTTATTCGAATTACCTGCATAGCGCTTAAAAAATTCAATTGCCCGCTCATATTCCTTAAGTTTAAAATAACCGTATGCAATATTGTAGTCCAGGTTTTCCATTTCTGAAGTTCCCTGTGCTCCATTCATACCGGCAAATTCCCGATACCCAACCAGGGCTTCTTTAATCCTGTTCAGGTTGAAATCACTTTCAGCTTTCCAAAAGGTTGCTTTTGCTGTTATTACGGGATCTCTTCTTTCAGATAATGCTTTATCGAAGTTAATGCTCGCCTCCCGGTAATTTTCAGCATTAAAAAGCTCAAGACCGTAATAATAAGCAACTTTTTGATAGGCTACTTTATCGTTAAAGTTCCTGTTATTCTCCAGAAGGTTCATCGCCTCCTTATAATTTTTGGAGGTAATAAAGGAATCAATTAAAAGACTTTCCATTTCTGCTTTCGCAGGAGAATTAGGATATTTTTCCAGGTAAGTGATCAATACCTGAGAAGGGCTTGTATAGCTGTTTCCAATCTCGTAACTCAGCTTTGCATAATTCAATAAAGAATCCTCCTGAATCTTGGCATCAAAATTCATTTCACTGGCATTTTTAAATGCATTCAATGCCTGCTGCTTTTGATTTAGATTTAAATATGACTGCGCTAAATGATAATAAGCGTTTTGAGCTATTGCATTATTACCCCCTATGATCTTATTGAACTCTGAAATTGCTTTTTCATAATCACCTTGCTTGTAGTAAGCATATCCCAGCTGATAATAATCTGTATTTGTCCATTTTCCCCTAAGGCCTTTATACTCCTTTAAATAAGGAATTGCCTCCTGATATTTTCCAAGATTAAAATAACTTTCCCCTATGATTTTGTTTAACTGCGATACTTCATTTCTGTTGGCAGTTGGAAGCTGCTCAAGACCAAGCTGAATCGCTTTTTCAAAATTCCCTAGTTTAAAATTCATGTCACTCTGGAAATAAGAAAGGTTTTCCTGGTATCTCTCATTTCCTTTTACTTCCTCAAAAAGCTCATTGGCTTCCTGATAATCATCACCTTCATAAGCCATGTAGCCAAGGTAATATTTAGCTTGTGAACCATATTCTTTAGAATCCCTTACCCTGTTCAAATATTTTTTGGCCTCTTCAGGTTGATTGGAGGTGAAGTATGCATAACCATTATTAAAATAATAACGATCTCTTTCTGCCCTGCTCATTCCCTTTTCGTCTACTTTATCATACCATTTCCTGGCAAGTGAATATTTACCGGTTTCAAAATAATAATCTGCAACGTCAAGAAAACCAGAGTTACGTTTTGTGCTTGTAGGATATCTGTCCACGAAATCCTGCATCATCTGGTCTGCCCCCGGTTGCCCAAGACGCACTGCAGCATTGGCAATATAATAAACAGCATCAGACTTGATTTTTTCATCTTGAGTTTCATCTTTAACCTGATCAAAAAGGTTTTGCGCCGGCAGATATTGCTGATTATTATATAATTCCAAAGCTTTATTAAACTTCACAAGATCGTTTGTGTAGGCAGCAGATTGTTGTGCGAAAATGGAAGAAAAAGAAACAGTGAAAATCAGGAGTAACGAAGCAGTGAATCGTTTCATTAATTATATTTTTTATTTGTGGACCAAAGATAAATAAACACTCATTTTATAACGCGGCATAGCGTAGTTAATTATGTTAATGTGTAAAAAAGTATAAGGGCACTTAGTGAAAAATGTATATTTACCCATAATTTTGCGTTACAATAAAAAGAAAAGCCTTTTCCAATATGACACAAACCGTTCTGGAATTAAAAAATGCCGCAATATATCAGCGTGAAAGTTTAATTCTTTCTGAAGTTGACCTCACTATTTATAAGGGAGAATTTGTCTATCTAATTGGAAAAACAGGAACCGGAAAAAGTAGTTTTATGAAGACTCTTTATGGAGATCTTCCTTTAACTGAGGGTGAAGGAACTATAGTAGATTATAACTTACGCACGTTAAAAGAAAAAGACATTCCTTTCCTTAGAAGGAAATTGGGGGTTGTGTTTCAGGATTTCAAATTACTAAATGACAGGAATGTTCGTGACAACCTGGTATTCGTGCTAAGAGCAACAGGCTGGAAGGATAAAGCTTCTATGGATAGAAGAATCGACGAAGTGCTGGACAAGGTAGGGATGAAAACCAAAGGATTTAAATTCCCTTATCAGCTTTCCGGAGGGGAACAACAGCGAATTGCCATCGCCCGTGCACTCCTGAACGATCCTGAACTTATACTTGCCGATGAGCCCACAGGGAACCTTGACCCACAAACATCGGTAGAAGTTATGGAAGTACTTCAGGAAATAAGCAAAAACGGAAACACCATTTTAATGGCTACGCACGATTATGCATTGCTGCTGAAATATCCATCAAAAACTTTAAAATGTGATGGGGAAAGAGTTTTTGAAGTTGTTCAGAAAACACTTTAGTCCGTAGCTAATAGTCTATAGTCATTAGTTGATGTGGAAAGTGGAAAGTAGTAGATAAATTTAATAATGTTGCCCGGTAAAATAAAAACTGACTTATCGGGAATAATATTCTACCTAAACTCTTCTACAAAATTCTGCTACCAAAACTTACTTCCGACTAACGACTAACGACTAGCTACTAACCACTACTTACGGCTTCACCTCATCTGCCTTTACGTGCTCTTTTTTCAGAAACAAGTAATAAATATTCACACATACAATTGCCAGGTTGGTAATAATAATTGGCCAGGAGTTCAGTAAAAGTCCGTAGGCTACAAAAAAAAGGCAGCCAATACTGTTCACGTATCTCAACGTGGTGATATTTTTCATTAAAAAAGAAAGTAGAACAAAAAGAGAAGCTGCATACCCAATCCATTCTATATAAGAGATTCCGAAAATTTCCATTTTATTAGTAATTGATATTTGAGGAAATTAATAAGCAGTCCCTTTTTTCAAAGAGACTGCTTATTATATTTTAACTTCCGCAGAAAGATTAAATCGTTTTATTTCTCTTACGCTCGTTTTCTGTTAAATAGATTTTTCTCAATCTCAAGAAATGAGGAGTAACTTCTACATATTCATCCTTCTGAATATATTCCAATGCTTCTTCCAGAGAAAACTTAATAGCAGGAATAATTCTGGCTTTATCATCGGCTCCTGAAGAACGTACGTTAGATAATTTTTTGGTCTTGGTGATATTTACAGCCATATCATCCTGTCTTGAATTTTCTCCAATAACCTGGCCTTCATAAATATCTTCACCCGGATCAACAAAGAATTTTCCTCTATCCTGAAGTTTATCAATAGAATAAGGAATTGCTTTCCCTTTTTCCATAGAAACCAATGAACCATTCTGGCGCTCAGGAATACCTCCTTTTAAAGGCTGATATTCTTTAAACCTGTGAGCCATAATTGCCTCTCCTGCAGTTGCAGTTAAAAGCTGATTTCTCAATCCAATGATCCCTCGGGATGGAATAAGGAACTGTATGTTCATACGCTCTCCTTTAGATTCCATACTTAGCATCTCCCCTTTCCTCATCGATACCATCTCAACAGCTTTTCCTGAAACATCTTCAGGAAGGTCTATTGTTAGCTCTTCAATAGGCTCACATTTAACACCGTCAATTTCTTTTATAATTACCTGTGGCTGACCAATTTGAAGCTCATATCCTTCTCTTCTCATCGTTTCTATAAGAACAGATAAGTGAAGAACTCCACGGCCATAAACAAGGAATTTATCTGCACTGTCTGTCTCATGAACTCTAAGAGCAAGGTTTTTTTCAAGCTCCTTCATCAACCTGTCTTTAATGTGTCGCGAGGTAACAAATTTACCATCCTGGCCAAAGAATGGTGAATCATTAATAGTAAACAACATACTCATAGTAGGTTCATCTATGGCAATTGTCTTTAGTCCTTGTGGGTTTTCAAAGTCTGCAACAGTATCACCAATTTCAAAACCTTCAAGACCTACAATAGCACAAATATCACCGGCGTGTACTTCTTCAATTTTTCTTCTTCCAAGACCTTCAAAAGTGTGAAGTTCTTTAATTTTTGTCTTTTTTATAGAGCCATCTCTTTTTACAAGAGAAACAGGCATTCCTTCTCTAAGCTTTCCTCTTTGAAGGCGTCCAATTGCAATTCTTCCTGTAAACGAAGAGAAATCCAGGGATGTAATCAACATTTGTGGAGATCCTTCTTCAATCTTTGGAGAAGGAATATGCTCAAGAACCATATCAAGAAGCGGTTCAATATTACTTGTAGGCTCCTTCCAGTCATCGCTCATCCAGTTATTCTTTGCAGAACCATAAACCGATGGGAAATCAAGCTGCCATTCCTCAGCACCAAGTTCATACATCAAATCGAATACTTTCTCGTGAACTTCTTCGGGAGTACAGTTTTCCTTATCTACTTTATTAATAACCACACACGGTTTAAGACCAAGGTTAAGTGCTTTTTGAAGCACAAAACGCGTTTGTGGCATTGGCCCTTCAAAGGCATCTACTAAAAGTAGCACCCCATCGGCCATATTTAATACACGCTCTACCTCACCACCAAAATCGGCGTGACCGGGAGTATCAATAATATTAATTTTTGTTCCTTTATAAACTACAGAAACGTTTTTTGCTGTAATTGTAATTCCACGTTCTCTTTCAAGATCGTTATTGTCAAGAATAAGATCTCCCGTATTTTCATTTTCACGAAAAAGCTGGCAATGGTACATAATTTTATCTACCAGTGTGGTTTTTCCGTGGTCAACGTGTGCGATAATCGCGATGTTTTTAATAGCTGTCATATAAACGCCTGATTTTTAA
>CAZXEY010000031.1:0-26102 GCA_964639695.1 uncultured Antarcticibacterium sp.
GATCATAAAATAATTGCTATTCTACCTTTTGATGCACAGGTGATCCTGCGCCCAAAACAAATGAAAGAAATTACCCCGGAACAACTTACTGAAATGCAAAAAAGTGAAGGGCTGGCCATTCAGCAGTCAATGTACACCTGGTTTCTTCAAAGACAAAAAAGAGGAAAATTATTTTTAAATGTACAGGATCCAAAGAAGACCAATGCAATTTTAATGCAAAACAATATTACTAATACAGCAGGTTTAACTCCTGAAGAACTGGCAAAATTGCTTGAAGTTGATGCAGTAATTACCGGAAGGTTTGAAACTGACAAACCAATGTCTGATGGTGCTTCGATTGCTTTAGGATTATTAGTCGGAGTTTGGGGTCCTACCAATTCTGCGACCATTAATATGAGCGTTAACAATGCTCTAGATGGAACTTTACTTTGGAACTACAACAAAAGAGTTGCGGGCAGTGTGGGAAGCAGTACAGATTCTTTGATCAACACTTTGATGAGAAAAGCTTCCCGACGTTTGGCTTATACTAAATAATAATCAAACAATTTAATTAAAAAGCCTCACTTTGTGAGGCTTTTCTTTTTAGTGTGAGTTGATCACTTTCTTCTGATGATTAATTGATTCCTGGTGAATTGCTTTAAAAAGCTTAAGGATAAATTCTTCACTTAACCCCTGCTCTTCCCCCTGGAGGATCATTTTTCCTAATATTTCATTCCAACGTGTGGTTTGAAGGATTGCCACATTCTGGGCTTTTTTTAATCCTCCAATTTCATCTGCAATTTTCATTCTTTTTGAAAGCACCTCCAACAGCAACTGATCGGTAACATCTATTTTTGCTCTTAAATGCTTGAGTTTACTCAGGAAGTCTTCACTTTCAGATATTTCTTTTCTAATTTTTAGATCCTGCATAATTTGAATAAGAGTTTCGGGAGTTATTTGTTGCGCCGCATCACTCCAGGCTTTATCGGGATCGTGATGGGTTTCTACCATGATTCCGTCGTAATTGAGATCGAGGGCCGTCTGGCAAAGATCAAAAATTAAATCCCTTCTACCTGCAATATGAGAAGGATCCAGAATAAGAGGAAGATCGGGAAATCTATTCTGAAGATCAATGGGTATTTGCCATTCGGGGTTATTGCGATACTTCGTTTTCTCATAAGCTGAAAATCCTCTGTGGATCACTCCCAGATTCTTGATATCTGCTGTATGAAATCTTTCCACGGCCCCTAACCATAGTGACAAATCGGGATTTACAGGATTTTTTACCAGCACGGTTTTATCGGTTCCCTTCAGTGCATCGGCAATTTCCTGGACAATAAATGGAGAAACGGTAGTTCTGGCTCCAATCCACAAGATATCAATATCGTGTTTTAAAGCAAGATCTACATGAGTGGCATTCGCAACTTCTGTAGTGGTTAAAAGGCCTGTTTCGGCTTTTGCTGTTTGCATCCACTTTAAACCCAAAGCTCCAACTCCTTCAAAGTTGCCGGGCCTGGTGCGTGGTTTCCAAATACCAGCGCGAAGTACGCTTACATCACTATCTTTTAAATCCTTTGCAATTTTCACCACCTGCTCTTCAGTTTCGGCACTGCAAGGGCCGGCGATCACAAGGGGATGATCCAGATTGAAGGCGTCCAGCCAGGTTCGTAGTTCTTTTGTATTTTTCATTATATGCTTAATTAATTCCGTTTAAAATTGATTTTATATGATTGGTCCTTTCCATTTCATTAAAAACTTCTTCAAAATTATCTTCTTCTATAAGAACCTTAAAATGGTTGAGATTGATAATATAAGCTGAAAGTGTTTCCAGCACATTTTCTTTATTCTGTCTAAAAATTGGTGACCACATTGCAGGGGAACTTTTTGCTAAACGAACGGTAGAGGCAAATCCACTTCCTGCCAGGTCAAAAATATCTTTTTCATTTTTTTCCTTTTCCAATACGGTTTTACCGAGCATAAAGGAGCTGATATGGGATAAATGCGAAACATAGGCAATATGCCTGTCATGAGAAACAGGATCCATATACCTTATTCTCATTCCTAGCTTATTAAAAATTTCAAGTGCTTTTTCCTGAAGCTTAAAAGCAGTTTTCTCTACCTCGCAAATTATATTGGTCTTGTTCCTGTATAGATCTTTTATAGCAGCCGATGGGCCTGAAAATTCGGTTCCGGAAATGGGATGTGTGGCCAGAAAATTTCTTCGTTTTGGGTGATCCTTAACCGCCTCACATAGCTTTGCTTTTGTTGAACCTGCATCAAAAACCAGGGCATTTTCGTTAATAAGATCAAGCACCTCTTTTAGCACTGGTATACTAACATCTACTGGAACTGCAATTACAACAACATCTGCACCGGCTACATCCTCAATTTCTCCTACCTGGTCTATTAAACCTATTTCTCTTGCCTGTTCAAGATGTTCCTTATTAGCATCAATACCGGTAACTTTAACTTGGGGAAAAGTTTCCTTTAATCCAATCGCATATGATCCCCCAATTAATCCTATACCTATTATGCTAACTTTCATTTTCTATTCTTTTAATCGCCTTCTGAATATTTTCCTCTGTCGCACAAAGAGAAAATCTTACGTATCCTTCCCCCTGACTTCCAAAGATGAATCCCGGAGCTATAAAAATACTATGCTCATATAACAGTTTATCTACAAAACCTTCAGAAGTTTCACCTTCAGGAACTCTGGTCCACACAAAAAGCCCCGTTTGATCTTTGGAAGGACTGCATTTTAAGGAATTTGCCAATTCCAGGATTTTTTCTTTTCGGGAAAAATAAACATCGTTTTGTTTTTCGAACCACTCCACCGGAAGCCTTAAAGCAGCCGCAGCCCCGGCCTGTAAAGGAAAAAACATACCGCTGTCCATATTTGTCTTTACCTTAAGAACTGTATTTATATTTTTTTCACTTCCGCAGAGCATCCCTATTCTCCATCCAGCCATATTAAAACTTTTGCTCAGCGAATTTAATTCAAGGACAAATTCTTTAGCATCTTCAGCTTCAAGAATACTTTTAGGATTATCATTTAAAATAAAACTATAGGGATTATCATTCACTATAAGAATATTATTTCTTTTGGCAAAAGCCACAAGACCTTTAAAAACATCTTCCTTTGCCTTAGCGCCAGTGGGCATATGTGGATAGTTAACCCACATTAATTTCACTTTTGAAAGATCTTTTCGTTCCAGTTCCTCAAAATCGGGATTCCAGTTATCCTTTTCTTTGAGATCATAAAAAACTGAATTTGCACCTACTAAATTGGTTACAGATGAATATGTAGGATAGCCGGGATTGGGAATTAATACCTCATCACCTTCATTAAGAAATGCCATTGATATATGAGTAATTCCTTCTTTGCTTCCCATTAACGGAAGGATTTCAGTTTCTGAATTTAAAGTCACCCCGTAAAACTTATCGTAAAATTCCCGAATTGAATTTCGAAAATCAGTTGTTCCTCTGTAAGGCTGATATTGATGAGCAGCAGGATGAGTAAGAGCAAAATTAAGGCTTTCCAATACTACGGGTGGGGGCGCAAGATCGGGACTACCAATACCCAAATTGATAATATCCTTTCCACTTGCAGCTAAAGACCTTACTTCCTGAAGCTTCGTGGAAAAATAGTATTCCTGTACGTGATTTAATCTGTTCGCTTCTTTTATCATAAGCTGTTTTTATAAATACCAAATAGATGTAAATGCTCTGTCATCACCGCAATGATCTCCATTGCTTTTTTAAATTCTTCAAAATCCTGAAAAGTGACGTCGAGAAAAAAAGAATATTTCCACGGTGTTTCGATTATAGGCATACTTTGGATCTTAGTCATATCGAGGTTAAAATCCCGTACCACATTTAAAACTGAAACTAAACTACCCCTCCTGCTTTCCAGTTCAAATTTGAGGGAGGCCTTATTAAGTATTTCCCCATTTGGTTCCTTGATATCTTTGCTAATTATTAGAAACCTCGTTGCATTGCTTTTTTTGGTGTGAATACCGGCACTTATTATTTCTAATCCGTACAAACCTGCAGCCGCTTTACTTGCAACTGCGGCAACATTAAGAGAGCGTTTTTCAGCTATTCTCTTTGCTACTTCGGAAGTATCTGAATCTTCAATTAATTTTATTTGAGGATGATTATTGAAAAAGTCTTTGCATTGCAACAAAGCAATGGGATGAGAACGTACCTTTTTAATATCTGAAATTTTCTGGCCCGGCAACGCCATGAGATTCATATCTATAGGATAATAATGTTCTCCGGTAATTTTAAGATTATTCTCATCAATCAACGCGTAATTGGGAAGTATGGAACCGGCAATGGAATTCTCTATTGCCATTACAGCTTCATTAGATTCACCTGAAATTAAGCTCCCAACAAGTTCTCCAAAAGACATATACTCATTTACAGCAACAGCTTCCCCATAGTATTCCTGAGCTACCAAATGATGAAAAGAGCCTTTCCCTCCCTGTATACCGATCCTTTTTTCCATTAATTGCAAAAAAAAATCCCGATGTTGCCATCGGGATTTGATATATAATTTATTTTAAAATTACATGGCGCTCCCGATCCTATCTCTAAAATAGAAATAGAAGTAATAAGAAGCGTTCCAGGTAATATTATTTGACATTGTTAATTCTTAATTCAGCTAATTTAAAATTTAATTTTAATAAACGAATACTTTTCGGGAAATTTCTTCGATATCGTTTTCGGTAATACCCGGGAAAACACTGAGGAATAATTATTACTTTTGAAAAAAGCAGCTGAATGTCTATAGAAGTTCAAAATATTTCCAAATTTTACGGAGAACAAAAAGCTCTCGATAAGGTTTCCTTCTCAATTAAACCAGGAGAAATAGTAGGTTTCCTGGGTCCTAATGGAGCAGGAAAATCAACTTTGATGAAGATACTAACAGGATATATTTCTCCAACCAAGGGTGAAGCTACTGTAAACAGTTTTGATCTTAATATTGATCCCAAAAAAATTCAGCGAAGCGTGGGATATCTTCCCGAACATAACCCTCTGTATAAAGAAATGTATGTGAGAGAATATTTAGCTTTTAATGCCTCTGTTTTTAATACTCCTAAAAACCGAATAGAAGAAGTTATTGAACTCACCGGCTTATCACCTGAGGCTAATAAAAAAATAGAACATCTTTCTAAAGGTTACCGTCAGCGTGTAGGCCTCGCAGCCGCTTTATTACACGATCCTGCAGTTCTTATTCTCGACGAACCCACAACGGGGTTGGATCCAAATCAACTTGTGGAAATAAGAAGCCTAATCCTTACTATAGCAAAAACAAAAACGATCTTTCTTTCTACTCATATTATGCAGGAAGTGGAGGCACTTTGTGACAGGGTAATTATTATCAACCACGGAAAAATTGTGGCCGATAAAAAAATGAAGGAGCTAAGGGATGAAAATGAACAAATCATCCACGTGGAATTCGATTACAGGATTGAAGAAGTGGCATTACAAAAGCTTCCCCACATTAAAACTGCCAAGAACGTTGGAGATTTCAATTATCTTCTCACCTTCAATACAACCAAAGATATGAGGCCGGCGGTTTTTGATTTCGCTCACGATAATGGTCTAAAAACACTTCAGCTAAACCGAAAAACAAAAAATCTCGAAACCCTTTTTGCTGAACTTACAAGCGGCCCCCCAGCCCCCAAAGGGGGAGCCTAATATTCCCCTTTTGGGGGCTAGGGAATTGGGCTATTCAAATATCAGCCTTCCGGTATAATGTTCAGTAACATTAACAATCGGGGGACGATTTTTGGAAATAATATCTCCGTGGCTATAGATGTCTCCCCTTAAAGATTGCTGGGGATTAATAATTAATTTATTTGTTCCGCGGTGAAACAGGTCATAGTGCTGTACAATTAAATTTGCCGCTTCCAGTCTACCGTCACCGGCGGCAAAAAATCCGCTGAAATTTTCAACTCTTCCGGTTAAAAAATAGTTTGAATAATTATCATTGGTGATTCTAAGATTATTAACATCAAGGTTCAGATTAAAATCCCCGTCTGTATGAATACTTAAATCCCTCGCCTGATTTTCAGATACCAGGTGCAGGTTTTGGAAGTTTAAAGTTCCTATACTTTCAATGGTGCTACCACTACTGTTTTGAAGCCATTTTAGATTAGGAACAGTTACATAAACTTTGGTGATCTCATATTTTCGAAACAGGTTACAGCCATTATCATTTCTAATACTTAACCTGTTATTTTCAACTTTGGCAGAAACTTCGTTAATAAGATTTTCTCCTGTTTCTATAACCACCTTATGTTTATCCCCCTGTTCTATAAAAAGTTTAACCCGTTCATAAACAACGATCTCTTCAAAAGAAGAAACAGCAACTTCCTTTTGGATGGTCGTCCCGGCGCTTTGGATACAATCTGGTGCATCTTCTGAACTACAGCTTAGAAAGCAAATACAGATAAAAAATATCCTGATGAAATTCTTCATTCTTAAAAGTTATAACCTGTAGCCCAGGGAAAATTCAACCATTTCTGCATTCGCTCCGTGAGATCTTACTGTTGCCGAAGCCCAGAAATTCTCTGTTATTTTTCTTTGTAACCCAACCCTGTTATAGATCTGGTCTACATAATCCTCGTATGGATAATAGGCATAAAATCCCGCCTGGGTTATCAAAGATAATTTATTGAAGGTGAGCTGATGGCCTATAAACAATCCCACCCTTTTAGAATCTTCTTCTCCCGTCGTATTCCCCAATGGGAAAGCTACCGACCTGTAATAAATATATTCTTTTAATGCCCTGGAAAATATAACATCAACCCCGGCCTGCAAAGTGCTTTTTCTATTAATGACTTTATCTGCAAAAGAGCTAAGAATTAAAAACGGATATTGTTTAGATCCTATTACACCAGTAGTGTTTACTCCACTGCGCACCACAAAATTAAAAGTCACAGGTTCGGTATATTTTATATCCTCCGGCTGTTTTTCAACATAGGCAGGTTCCTCTTCGTAATCCAGCATATAATTAAGGCCTAGATTAAAGGTAAAGGTGTTTGTACTGTTATTTGGGGATTTAAAATCGGCATTAGAATAATGGATAATAGAAACTCCCGCCTGTACTCCAAATCCTTTATAAATATTGGGCCTGTGGAAATTTCCCATTAAGTATGTAGAACTTAATAACCGGGAACCATAGGCATTATTTATATAATTATTGTCGGGATGATAAGGATTAGTAGCATAGGCTAAACCCTGGCCAATCCTGAACATTAAATCTCGGTTAAAAAAGAAAAAGCTGAAATGACCGTACAGGCCATAATTTTCTCCCAGGTACTGGTTTTTCATATCCTGGTAAGTAAAGGAATATCCAAACTCGGGATAATTATAACGCCTTTCCCAGGATTCAAGACCGTAGGTTTTCCGCTGAAAACTCAGGATTACTCCCGTAGGATGTCCGGTTATTAAATGGGCAATATCACGATTGTGTTCCAAAATACTCCCGTAAAAATAATTGGCATCAAAAGAATAATATTTTTTGATTTCATTTTGGGCGGAGGCAATCGCAGAGGAAATAAGGAAAATGCAGAGGGTAACTTTCTTCATACGGCAGCAAATCTAAGCTATTTACGATAAAATTTCCTCTTTGGTTCCCCCGTAAATTTTAAAATTTTAAAAAACAGCCGATGCGATCTTGTGAATATTTCTGCTTTTTCCCATTGAATAATAGTGAAGTACGGGTACTCCCGCAGCAACAAGTTCTTTACTTTGCTGAACACACCATTCTACTCCCACCTCTTTTACTGCGGCATTATCTTTACATTTTTCGACCTCAAAAATTAATTCTTCCGGAAGGTCCACGTGAAAACGGTGAGGAATGAGGCTCAAATGATTCTTTGTGGCTATGGGTTTTAATCCGGGAACAATAGGAACAGTTATCCCATTTTGCCTGCACTTATCTACAAATTGAAAATATTTACTGTTATCAAAGAACATTTGGGTAACTATATATTCAGCTCCTGCAACTACTTTATCTTTTAATTTTTTTATATCCTGATCCAGGCTGGGAGCTTCCATATGTTTCTCGGGATATCCTGCTACCCCCACACAAAAATCGGTATGGTGAGAGTTCTCCAGGATCTCCTCCAGGAATTTCCCACTGTTCATATTGGATATCTGCTTGACCAGGTCCTGTGCAAAATTATTCCCGTTAGGCTCAGGTTTAAAATAAGTTTCACTTTTTACTGCGTCTCCTCTTAACGCCATTACATTTTTAATTCCAAGAAAATCAAGATCAATTAAAAAATTCTCTGTGTCTTCCTTAGAAAATCCGCCACAGAGGATATGCGGCACTGCATCCACTTTGTACTTGCTCTGTATCGCCGCGCAGATACCCACAGTTCCCGGTCTCTTCCTAACGATCCTTTTTTCCAGAAGTCCGTTTTCCTTCTCTAAATAAACATACTCTTCACGGTGGTAGGTAACATCAATAAAAGGAGGATTAAACTCCATTAAAGGATCAATACCGTCAAAGACTGATTTTATATTTTCTCCTTTTAGCGGAGGTAAAATTTCAAAAGAAAACAGAGTTTTTCCCTGGGAAGCTGTAATATGTTCGGTTATTTTCATGAATATTTTTCTTTTTTAATCTGCAATATTTGGACTCAGCCATTTCTCGGCTATTTCAAAGCTTATCCCTTTTCGTGAAGCAAAATCTTTAACCTGATCTTCTTTAATTTTTCCGACACCAAAATACCGGGCCTCAGGATTGGCAAAATAGTAGCCGCTTACACTTGCCGCCGGCCACATTGCCAGGCTTTCAGTTAATTTCACTCCTATTCTCTCCTCCACTTTTAAAACCTTCCAGATATTTAATTTCTCAAGGTGGTCGGGACAGGCGGGATAACCCGGTGCGGGTCTAATTCCTTTGTAATTCTCCTTAATCAGGTCCTCATTGTTTAAATTTTCATCGGGAGCATAACCCCATTCCTCAGTTCTTATTTTTTTATGCAGATACTCAGCAAAAGCTTCGGCAAGGCGGTCAGATAAAGCCTTGATCATAATAGAATTGTAATCATCGTGATCTTTTTCAAATTCCTTTGCCAGCTCTTCTGTCCCAAATCCTGTTGTGACGCAAAAGCAACCTAAATAATCCTGTATACCTGAATCTTTAGGCGCAATAAAATCGGCTAAAGCAAAGTTTGGTTTTGACTGGTATTTCTTTAGTTGCTGCCTAAGAGTCCTGAAGACCATATTTTTTTCTTCGGAATCTTCTGAATAATTAATTTCAATATCATCTTCATTGACAGAATTAGCAGGAAATAAACCGTAGACGGCCTTTCCTTTTAATAATTTTTTAGAAAATATTCTTTTTAAGAGAACCTTAGCATCTTTAAATAATGCCGATGCCTGTTCCCCTACAATCTCATCTTTTAAAATCTCCGGATATTTCCCGTGCAGTTCCCAGCTTCTGAAAAATGGTGTCCAGTCAATAAATTCCTCTAACTTTTCAAGCTCCATTTCTTCAACCACCTGTATTCCCAACTTTTTTGGCCGTATAATTTCTGATTGTTTCCAGTCGATCTTAAACTTATTTTCCCGGGCCTCTTCAATAGTAAGAAAATCTTTGACCTTACTTCTCTTACTGAAATTTTTTCGGAAAATATCGTATTCGGCTTTAAGATCATCCATATATTTCCTGCGGGTGTCATTCTTTAAAAGATTCCCAACAACAGTAACTGCGCGGGATGCGTCGTTAACATGAACAACAGCATTATCGTATTCAGGATCTATTTTTACAGCTGTATGTGCTTTGGAAGTCGTAGCCCCGCCAATTAAAACCGGAACCTGGAACTTTTGCCGCTGCATTTCCTTTGCCAAATAAACCATTTCGTCCAGTGACGGAGTAATAAGTCCGCTAAGGCCAATAACATCTACATTTTCTGTTTTCGCAGTTTCAATGATTTTTTCCGGTGGCACCATCACTCCAAGGTCAATAATTTCATAATTGTTACAGGCAAGAACTACACTCACGATATTTTTTCCGATGTCATGAACGTCTCCCTTGACGGTAGCTAGAAGTATTTTTCCTGCACCACCAGACCCCCCCGCCCCCGATGGGACCGGCCCCCTAACCCCCAAAGGGGGAATTTCTAACTCGTGCAATATCTTTTCCTGAACCCTATCAATTTGATGAAGCACCTCATTATTTAGAATTCTTATAACTCTATAACCTTCTTTTTTGAGCCAGGCTGTCCTTTCTTCATCTGTGGCTTTGTTTTCCGGAAGTTGATGAACAGAGCCATCCACCTCAACAATCAGGTTCTGTTTTAAACAAATAAAATCTGCGATATAAGGTCCTATAACATGTTGTCTTCGAAATTTATATCCGCGCAGATTTTTCCCACTTAATACATTCCATAGCATGGCCTCTGCTTCGGTAGGTTGATTCCGCATTCTTCTGGCAGAATCCTTTAAAAGATTATACATTACAGGATCTGCCGTACGCCAATATTGCTCCCCCTTCGGGGGTTGGGGGGCTTTTGGGTCTTGAAGGGCTTTCGCTTCTTCAATATATGGTAGAAGATACGCCACCGCTTTTTTCATAACCCTTGCCGATTTTACCACCTGCGGCAGGAACATCTTTCCACTTCCAAAAAGGTCTCCCACCACATTCATTCCGGTCATTAAAGGTCCTTCTATAACCTCTATTGGCTGGTTAGATTCCAGCCTTGCTTCCTCTATATCTTCGAGGATATATGCATCTATTCCTTTAACTAAGGCATGGGTGATACGATCCTGCAGGGGTTTCTCTCTCCAGGAAAGATCTGTTTTATTTTCCTTTGCCGTACCTACTACATTTTCGGCAAAATGTAGAAGTCGTTCTGTAGCGTCATCTCTACGGTCCAGAATCACATCTTCTACATGTTCCAATAGATCTTGAGGTATATTATCGTATACATCCAGCAGCGCAGGATTTACGATCCCTATATTCATTCCCGCTTTTATTGCATGATATAGAAAAACCGAATGCATAGCTTCCCTTACAGGATCATTTCCGCGAAAAGAAAAGGAGACATTACTAACTCCACCACTCAAACTGCAATGCGGAAGATTTTCTTTCACCCAGCGCACAGCCTCAATAAAATCAATAGAATTCCTCCGGTGCTCTTCCATTCCGGTAGCCACGGGAAAAATATTGAGATCGAAAATAATATCCTCTGGAGGAAAATTTAATTTTTGTGTTAACAGATCATAAGAACGTTTAGCAATTTCAATTCTTCTTTGGTAACTATCTGCCTGCCCTACCTCATCAAAAGCCATTACAATTACTGCTGCTCCATATCTTTTGATTTTCCTGGCGTGGCTTAGAAATTCTTCCTCTCCTTCTTTTAAACTTATAGAATTTACCACACATTTTCCCTGCACTACCTGGAGGCCAGCCTCAAGAATTTCCCATTTCGAGCTATCGATCATGATCGGTACCCGGGCAATATCAGGTTCTGCAACTACAAGATTTAAAAACCTCACCATAGCCTCTTTTCCATCAATAAGGCCATCGTCCATATTTATATCTATGATCTGGGCACCACCTTCTACCTGATCTCTTGCGACATCCAGGGCTTCCTCAAATTTCTCCTCTTTTACAAGCCTCAGAAATTTTTTGGATCCGGCAACATTTGTGCGCTCACCTACATTTATAAAATTACTTTCGGGAGTAATAATTAAAGGTTCCAGGCCCGATAACTTTAGTGGCCGAATAGAGTCTTTAATCTTGGTACGGGAGAAATTTTGCCCAGCTTTATCTAAAGTTTTTTCGTTGCTCATATCTAAACTTCAGAATTTAAAATTGAAAGACCGGGAATTTTTCGCGGCTGATAGTTTTTAGCTACTTCTGCAATAGCCTTAATATGAGCGGGAGTGGTACCGCAGCAACCACCTAAAATATTGACCAAACCTTTCTCCAGATATTCCTTTACCTGTGCCGCCATTTCCTTTGCATCCTGGTCGTATTCCCCAAAAGCATTTGGCAAACCCGCATTTGGATAAGCTGAAACTCCAAAGTCACTTTTCCTTGCCAGTACCTCAAGATGAGGCGTAAGCTGCTTTGCTCCCAAAGCACAGTTAAAACCAACACTTAAAAGGTTTATATGAGAAATTGAAATCAAAAAGGCTTCTGCTGTTTGTCCCGATAGGGTTCTTCCCGAAGCGTCTGTAATCGTTCCGCTAATCATCACAGGAATATGGCTGTTTATCTCTTCCTTTAGTTCATCTATTGCAAATAAAGCTGCTTTTGCGTTTAATGTATCAAACACAGTTTCTACCAGCAAAACATCTACACCTCCATCAATTAATGCTCTCGCCTGTTCCTTATAAGCAACTTTTAATTCTTCAAAGGAAATAGCGCGAAAGCCGGGATCATTAACATCGGGGCTCATACTGGCCGTTTTATTGGTAGGTCCAATAGCACCGGCAACAAAACGGGGCTTTTCGGGAGTTTGTGAGGTAATTTCTTCCGCAACCTTTTTTGCAATTCTGGCAGATTCATAATTTAATTCGTAAACAAGTTCTCCCATTTTATAATCGGCCATCGCAATTGTGGTTCCAGAGAAAGTATTGGTTTCCACAATATCGGCCCCGGCAAGGAAATATTTGCGGTGAACCTCAGCAATTGCTTTTGGCTGGGTGAGGGATAACAAATCATTATTCCCTTTTAGTGAAACAGGCCATTCAGCAAAACGATCTCCGCGAAAATCATCTTCGGTGAATTTGTATTCCTGGAGCATAGTGCCCATAGCACCATCCAGAATAAGTATTTTTTGAGAGAGCAATTCTTCTAGTTTTGACATATAATTACAAATAATCATTATCAAAAAAGAAGTGAGGAAAGTATTCTTTTGTTATCTATCCACGCCCGGGGCATGGTAGAATGTAGCACCTTCTCCAAAAGGAGGGTTGCCAAGGCTTCAACGGGTCTAATCCCTCCACCTTTCTTGATAACGTACTAAAATTTAAATGAACTTTATTAAACAAATATAATACGGGGCTATTAGAATCCAAGTATTTTGACGAAAATTTTTAATTCTTTTGTACACTTGATGTATTAAGGTCTATCCCTCAAAAATAAATTTAACAAAGATTCCCAATATCCTTTTTTTAGGACGATTTTTTCGTAACCTATTGATTTTAAGAATATATTTATGTGAACAATGCCGATTCTATGCCTATTTTTATGGATCTCCATATTATCCCCGGCGTAAAAGCAATAGATGTTGCAGAAGCACATCAAAAGGATTTGCTTATCCAGAAAGATTTTAGCTGCACCTGCATGACCTACTGGATTGATGAATCCCGAGATAGCGTTTTTTGCCTCATTGATGCACCAGATGCTAATGCTGTAAGGGAGCTTCATAACCGATCCCACGGATTAGAACCTCATAAAATTATTCCTGTAAGTAAAACCGTGGTTGAATCCTTTTTAGGAAGAATATATGATCCTCAAATTCCCGGAACAAAAGAAGGGGATTTGAAAGTATTCAATGACCCTGCATTCAGGACTCTGGTGTTAATTAAAACTCTGGATCCTGTCCTGTTAAGAAATGCAAATCCCATAAAGGAAAGTGATTTGCAGGAAAAGTACTGGAAGATTATTTCTAACAAAACAGCTGAATTTGAAGGTGAAGTCACAGAGCAAAATGAAAACATTACTTCCATCCTGAGTTTCACAGTACCGGGTAATGCTATTGGATGTGCAATAGCAATTAAAAATGAATTTTCTCCGGAAGAAAAAAAGTTCCTTAATCTAAAAATTTCAATTAACGCGGGAGTTCCTGTATCTGAAAGCAGAAAGTTATTTGGAGATACTATAGATTTGGGGAAACTACTTTTTAATCTCGCTGAACCCGATTGTATAAAAGTAGCTTCCATTTTAAAAAATTCAACAGACAGAAATTCTATTGAAAAGATAAATACAGGTGTTTCAGCTCTTTCACCCTCAAAGGAAAAAGTTTTGAGAAAAATTTTTAATGTATTGGAAGATAATATTGGCAATGAACTTTTCGGTATTGATGAATTTTCTGGCAAAATGGCTCAAAGCAAATCCAGTTTAAACAGAACAATACAATCCCTAACAGGAAAATCCCCAAATTCTCTTATAAAAGAATACAGGCTAAACAAGTCTCTGGAACTACTAAGGGAAAATTATTATCCCGTTTCTCAAATTGCCTTCATTACGGGATTTACCAGCCCTTCCTATTTTTCAAAATGTTTTAAAGAAAATTATGGTATTTCTCCTTCCGGTTTCGTTGATCAATTAAATAAGTAGGAAATTACAACCGGTTCAAAACCAGCATATTGATTCAAAATTACATTCTTTTGGTTCAAAAGTGATATCTCTTCTATGCGTTTGTTTCTAAATTTATTCTATTGATAATCAACAACAACCTTTAAAACCAACAGTTATGAAACCTTCTACAAAATTCTCTCAGGAAGCCAGACCCTTCATTTCAGGGTCCCGCTACACAAACTATTTCTTAATTTTAATTTTATCCATTATGATGACCAATTGCCAAACCAATGAAAAATCTTCAGCTGAAAGCATTAGAGCTGAAGTAGCAGCATCAAAACACAACACCTATGTGATCGAAAGGGAAATTCCGGGTGCCGGAAGTTTAACTTCCGAAGAATTAAAGAGCATTTCTCAAAAATCAAACGGAATTCTCACAGATATGGGTTCTGAAGTTAAATGGTTACATAGTTATGTAACCGGGGATAAGATTTATTGTGTTTACAGTTCTCCCAGTGAAGAACTAGTAAGAGAACACGCGAAAAGAGGAGGTTTTCCCGCAAATTCAGTTAGCCAGGTAGCTGTCGTTATTGATCCTTCAACCGGAAACTAAATTAATTTTTTGGAATAAAAAAACCGGAGGTGAGCTCCGGTTTTTTTTATTTGTTTTATATCCTGTTACTGTACCAATTCTCCATTTAGATACACGTCATAATCAATTTTTGCCGTCTTTTCCAGCATTTTTGCAACAGAACAATATTTATCAATAGAAAGGTCCACCGCACGTTTTGCCTTCTCGGCCGGAAAATCCCCTTTAAGTTTTACTATCAGCTTAATTCCGGTAAAAACATTAGGAATTGCACCTTCCTGCCGGAAGCCTTCCACTTCCATTTGTAGATCTACCGGTTCGATCTTTTGCTTTTTCAGGATCATCACGATATCAATACCACTGCACCCGGCAATTCCCATAAGCAATAATTCCATAGGGCTGGCTCCCTGGGGATTTGGCTCCGATTTGTTATCTAAATAAACAATATCCCCACGTTCATTTTGGGTTTCAAAATGATAATTTTCATTCAGCCTTTTTAATTGGATCTTCATCAGGATTAAATTTTTAACAAAGTTAGGGAAACCAAGAGTTAAATAAAACGCTTTTACCCTGCTTCTCTTTTAAAAGAAATTGTAGTAATTACGGTTCATAAACTTTGAGCTGTTGAAACTACTTCAATTTATCTGAAATTTTTAAAATATCAGCCAATACGCCTCGGGCAGTAACAGCCGCCCCTGCACCGGCACCCTGGATTACTATTGGACGGTCTCCATAGGATTCCGCATAAATCTCAAAAGAAGCATCAGCATTCTTAAGATTTCCAAAAGGAGAAGATTTTTTTTCATTCACCAGCTTTACTTCAAGGGTGCCTGAATCAAAATCTAATTCCCCCACGTGCCTTAGCACTTCATCTTTTCCAAGTGCAAGTTTTAAAATCTGAAAATCCTCATTTAGATCTTTCATGTTCTCCCGAAAATGAGAAACTGGACTTCCACCATTTAAACGCACCGGGACAAGATCCTGGATCTTAATTTCGTGAAGTTCTTTTTGTAAATTTAGTTCCCGGGCCAGGATAAGCAGCTTCCTTGCTACATCTTTCCCTGAAAGATCGATCCTGGGATCGGGTTCAGTAAATCCTTTAATTCCGGCCTCAGTAATAACAGCATCAAAAGTTACATCTGTTTCAGAAAAAGTATTGAAAATATAACTTAAGGAACCTGAAAATACACCTCTTATTCTGTTAATCTTTTCCCCTGCTGCTACCAAACTTTTTACCGTTTCAATAACGGGCAATCCTGCTCCTACATTAGTTTCGTAAAGGAAATGCTTTTCATACAAATCAAGCTCCTCCCGTAGTTCCTTATAAAAACCCGTTGAAAGGGTATTTGCTACTTTATTGGCTGCAACCAAATGGAATCCATTACTTATTAACATACTGTAATTATGGACAAATTCCTCGCTTGCTGTTGCATCTACGGCAATAAGATTTTCATAACCTCTTTCCTGCACGTAATCCATCACATCCTGAAGTTTATAAGGCACTCCAAATTTTTGGAAATCTGCTTCCCAGGAAGATTTTACTCCTTCTTTTTCAAAGAAAGCAGTTGTTGAATTTAAAATAAGCGGAATATTTATCTCCACTCCTGAATTATGATTCAGCTTCTTTTTTAGTTCCAACACTTGATTTATTAACGTGCTTCCAACGTTACCGACTCCAAAGAGTACTATGTTTATCTTTTTCATTTTGAAGATAATTTATTTTGAATATGGAATACAGAAATTTAGAAAGCTGCCCGAATTCTATTAGAAAAGCGTCGTGTCCATGAATGGATTTTATTTCATTGATCGAAATGTTTTCCCTAACAAGGGAAAGGTTCACGTATGTTTCCCAGTTCTCCTGAGGTAAGTAAAAAAGATCTGAATTGACAGTTATGATATGAATATCCCCCTGAATTTTTGTAGCTGCACTTATATGATCCCCGGAACCGTTACTGATATCGGCGGTTGTTAGAAGATGATTCATCAATTTGTAAGATGCCAGGTCAAATCTTTCCTCCAGTTTTCTTCCGTGATGTTCCAGCCAGCTTTCCACTCCTCTTCCAAAATTTCCTGCTGGATCTTTCCAGAATTTTTGTTCTAAAGAATCGGGGGTTCTGTAAAAAGTCATTGCGTGCATTCGGGCATCTCTTAAGGGTTCAGCAGAGTTGTTTAAGATCTGGTCCTGTACTTTACAAAGAGCTTTTAACCATTGAGTAGCCTTATAATCGGTCGCCACAGGAATAATATGTTGAAAAAGATCTGGTTGTAATACAGCAATCTCCCAAAGCAAAGCACCCCCAACAGAACCTCCAATTCCCGCATAAATATTCTTTATCTGAAGTCTATCTAAAGCCGATAAAAAAATCCTGGCAATATCCTGTAAACTGAATTCTTTGTAATTATGAATAAGGTTATTAGCATTTCCTTCGTATCCATTTCCGGGAATATTAAATGCCAGGATGGTATAATGAACGGTATCAATAACTTTTCCCTCCCCGATAATTTCGTTCCACCAGCCTTTGGTACCTGTAACCAAGGAATTTCCGCTCAATGCATGATTCACCAGGACCACGGGGGCTTTACCTAATGGTGGACCAAAGGTTTGATAGGAAAATCCAATATCCTGAACGGTACCTGCAGAATTTTTAAATCCGGAAATTTTAATTTTTTTCAGCATAACTTTTCTTTAAAATTAGCAGGCAGAAAAAATGCTTCTGCCTGCCTGCTATTAACCAACTCTAACTATAGCAAAACTTTTTTATCAATTTTAGCAAACGCCTGCTTAAGATCAGATTTTAAATCTTCAAGATCTTCAAGCCCTACAGATAATCTTATAAGATCTTTTGTAACTCCTGTAGATTCCTGCTGCTCATCACTTAATTGCTGATGGGTGGTACTTGCGGGATGAATGATAAGGGATTTTGTGTCACCAATATTTGCCAGTAAAGAAAACACCTGCGTTTCGTCCACAACAATTTTAGCAGAATCATATCCTCCTTCTACACCAAAAGTCACTAATCCGCTTTGTCCTTTGGGAAGATATTCTTTAGCCAGTTCAAAATAATGATTATTCTCCAGCCCCGGATAATTTACCCATTGTACTTCAGGCTGCTGTTGTAACCACTTAGCAAGTTCAAGTGCATTTTCACTGTGCCTTTTAATCCTGATCTCTAAAGTCTCCAATCCCTGAAGGATTTGAAAAGCATTGAAGGGACTCAAAGCTGCACCGTGATCACGAAGGCCTTCAATTCGAACTTTTGCAATAAAGGCTGCCCCTTCCAAAGCTTCGTGGTATACAAGCCCATGGTATCCCGGTGAAGGCTCTGTAAATTCCGGAAACTTTCCATTGGACCAGTCAAAATTCCCCGCATCTATTATTACCCCGCCAAGGGCAGTTCCGTTTCCGTTTATGTATTTTGTAAGGGAATGAATAACAATATCGGCACCATATTGAATAGGATTTAACAATGCCGGGGTAGCCACAGTATTATCTACTATAAAAGGCACCTTGTGTTCATTAGCAAAATGGGATATGGCTTTTAAATCCAGCACATCCAGTTTAGGATTACCAAGGGATTCTACGAAGAAAACCCTCGTGTTCTCTTTTGCTGCCTTTTGGAAATTCTCAGGATCTGTGGGGTCCACAAAGGTTGTGGTGATACCAAACCGGGGAAGGGTAACTGCCAGCAAATTATAAGTCCCTCCATACAAGCTTCTGGATGCCACGATGTGATCTCCTGATTTAAGTAGAGTAAGTAAAGCTGTGTTAATAGCAGCTGTTCCCGAAGCTGTGACTACTGCCGCTATTCCTCCTTCTAGAGCTGCCAGGCGCTGCTCAAGAATATCATTAGTTGGATTATTAATCCTTGTGTAAATGAATCCCGGTTCTGCCAGCGAAAAAAGATTGGCCGCGTGATCGGAATTGTTGAAGACATAAGAGGTAGTTTGATAAATAGGAACTGCACGTGTTCCTCCGTTAGCTTTAACATCATGTCCTGCGTGTAGTGCGTTCGTTGCAAATTTTTGAGTGCTCATAATTGTTGTTTTTAATTGTTACTTTGTTGTTTGTGGTTTGTGGTTTGTGGTTTGTGGTTTGGGTTTTCTGTTTTCTGTTTTCTGTTTTCTGTTTTCTGTTTTCTGTTTTCTGTTTTTCCTGCCCCGCAAGGCGGGGGTTATTCGTTTTCTATATTCTCTTGTCTCTTGCCAATTTTTTCTCCCCCTTCGGGGGCTGGGGGGCTCTTTTTGGGGTTAGGGGCATTCCCCCCTTGGGGTTTGGGAGCCAAAAAAAATCCCTCCGACTTTACTTTGCCGAAGGGATCTGGGAATTGAACTATATAAACTAATTTATATCCTGATTTTCTGGCAATAGCGGTTTGTGGTGCACATACACATCTCCATCATACAACTTGTTAATGTTACTATTATTTGAGATTTCATTTCTACGCTGTTTTCTGTTTTCCGTTTGCTGTTTGCGTTTTCCATTTGCTGTTTTCTGTTTTCGGTTTTGGGTTTTCCGTTTTTTGCTTTCTCTTTTCTCTTTAACTCCCCCTTTGGGGGCTGGGGGCTTCTTTTCTCTTTAACTCCCCCTTTGGGGGCTGGGGGGCTAAACAAAAAAAAGCCGCTGCGGTGGCAGCGGCTTTTTGCAATTTATATTTTTAGATATTATGCAATAGCGTACGCTGCGGGCTTTAGCCACATAATCATACACATATTACAAATTACATGAAACATTTTATCTCTTTTGAACTTCACAAAGTTAACGACAGAAAATGTTAACAAACAAATTATTAGGGATTTTTTTTTTTGTTTAAAACTTAAAAACAACTTTAATCCAGAAGAAAAATTTACAAACCTGCTCCGCCTCCAAGTTTAGTTTAACAAATAGGTATAAAATAATATTAAACTTTATTAAAAAGTTGTGCTTAAGTACTGATGTAAGTAAATTATGAAAAATGTAAAACCCCTGATAACAGGGATAAAAAATTTGAAATATGAAAAGGATTTTACTTTTAACAACATTATTTATTTTTAGTATTACAGGAACTTCACAAGCCCAGTTACAGGAAGGGAATATTATGCTTGGGGCCGATCTAGGAAGTGGTATTACAGGAACCGCTTCTAATGGGCTTTTTGGATTTGATCTTGGCCTGGATGAAAATTCCGGTTATAACATTGGAATAAGTCCAAAATTGGGTTACTTCTTAAATGATGAATTTGTGGTAGGTGGTATCGTAAATCTTGGATATTACAATGGTGAAGGTGCAGACGATGATTCCGCCAATGTTTTTAATTACGGAGTACAGGCTTTTACCAGATATTTTATGACCCCGAGAGATCTCGATATGGGGGATAAAGTTCCTGCGGGATATTTTTTCCTTGAAACCAATGCAGGACTTGCAGGAAATAACGTTGAAGGTGGTGAGACCACGAACGGATTCACCTTTGGATTTGGTCCCGGATATGCTCTTTTCCTAAACGACAATGTAGCTCTTGATGCTAGTGTAAAGTATAATGGATTAACCGGTTTTGGTAGCGATAACTATACACATAGTATTGGAATTAACTTAGGTATCCAGGTCTTCCTTACAAAAGGCGAAGCAAAAGAAACAGTTAATGAATTTAGATAAGATCTTAATTTAATTCCATAAATTTTTTATTAAAGCTTCTTCGGAAATTGATCCGGGGAAGCTTTTCTTTTTACGACCTATTGTTTTTGTGCTAAGGATTGAGCGTTTGTTTGAGCTCTCCCGGTTTTTTTTGAGGGAAGCGAGTCGCGAAAGCCTGACGCGAAAAGGATGCGCAATAGCGGCAGGCATTTCGCGGAGCACCCCACAAATTTTAAAAACAAGTTAAAGGATGATGCTATTCAATCAATTTTTATACATTTGCGGCTGATTGATACCAGGGAATAATTTGACTGATTGCAACCCTTAAAAAAGCTAAAGCAGTGTAAACTTCTATAGCGCTTCACGTCAAATTGCCTTTATTAATAATTTAAAAAGTATAAATGGCATATTTATTTACTTCAGAAAGCGTTTCTGAAGGACATCCGGATAAAGTCGCAGATCAAATTAGCGATACTCTTTTAGATAATTTTCTTGCTTTTGATGAAAATTCCAAAGTTGCTTGTGAAACCTTAGTTACTACCGGGCAGGTTGTTCTTGCCGGGGAAGTAAAAAGCAATACATACCTGGATGTTCAAAACATTGCACGGGGAGTTATTAATGATATTGGCTACACAAAAGGTGCTTATAAATTCAGCGGGGATTCCTGTGGGGTAATTTCCCTTATTCATGAACAATCCCAGGATATAAACCAGGGTGTAGATCGTGGCAGTAAAGAGGAACAGGGCGCCGGTGACCAGGGTATGATGTTTGGCTATGCCACAAAGGAAACCGAAAATTATATGCCGCTGGCACTTGATATTTCACACAAGATCCTTATTGAACTTGCAAAGTTACGCCGGGAGGAAAAAGACATTACTTACCTGCGTCCTGACTCTAAAAGCCAGGTTACTATCGAGTACAGTGACGAAAACATACCGCAGAGAATTGATGCTATTGTAGTTTCAACCCAGCACGATGAGTTTGACAGTGATGATGACCGAATGCTGAATAAAATTAAAAAGGACATTATTGAAATATTGATTCCGCGGGTTAAGGAACAACTGCCTGAGTACGTGCAGAAACTTTTCAATAATGAAATAAAATACCACATAAATCCTACAGGGAAATTTGTGATTGGCGGTCCTCATGGGGATTCGGGATTAACGGGACGTAAAATTATTGTTGACACTTATGGTGGAAAAGGGGCTCACGGTGGTGGCGCTTTTTCGGGTAAAGATCCAAGTAAAGTAGACAGATCTGCAGCGTATGCTGCAAGACATATGGCAAAAAATATTGTAGCGGCTGGCCTTGCGGATGAAGCTTTGGTACAGGTTTCTTATGCTATTGGAGTGGTGGAACCTACTTCTATATTTTTAGATACCTATGGAACTTCCAAAGTGAAATTGAGCAACGGTGAGATTGCCAGAAAACTGGCCGAAATTTTTGATATGCGTCCTGCAGCTATTGAAGAAAGATTGAAATTGAGAAATCCAATCTACCGTGAAACTGCAGCTTATGGCCACATGGGAAAAGAACCACGTAGGATCACAAAAATTTTTGAAAGTCCTTACAATGGAAAAATTTCAAAAGAAGTTGAACTTTTTACCTGGGAAAAACTGGATTATGTAGACAAAGTAAAAGAGGCTTTTAACTTATAAACCCGTAAATTTTTAAAAGAAAAACCCCCGTAGGATCCTGCGGGGGTTTTTTATTAATAAAAAAATTACATTCTGCCGGCTGGACTGCTTCTTCTTTTAGCTTTTCCGCCTTTTTCCATCAATTTCTTAAACTCTTTAAGGTCATTCTCCACCACCGACTGGAAAGCCGGATTAAGAAGTTTAGCCGCAAGGCTACCTACCTTACCTGCCGGAGGCCGGTAAGAAATGATAGACTCCACAATAGTTCCTTTTCCTCGCATTGCATCTTCAAATCTTACTTCTCCTGAATTTTCTATTTCAGATCCAGGTAGAGATCTCCATACAATTAAATGATCTGTCTCTTCGCGAATGATCTCTGCTTCCCATTCTATGGTTCCCAGACCTCCCGGGATTTCGGCACTCCACTCAGAAGTTGTATCATCTATTTCATTTATCTCCTCCAGATGGCTCATAAAATTTGGAAGATTTTCAAGATTTCGCCAGTAAGCATACAGTTCTTCTTTTGGCCTTTTTACAACAACCCTGTTAGTAGCAGTTATAACTGTGTTTGCTCCTAAAGCTTTTTTACCAGAACCAGTTAAAGCTTTAGCTCCTTTATATAAAAGGGCACCACCTAGAACAGCTCCTATCGCAGTAAGTATCTTATTGCTGTTTCCTCCTGAAGAATTTTCTCCATCTTCATTAAAAGAGGATGTTCTCCTGCCGGCACTGTTAGTGCCAACGTTCGTATCTCTTGTTTTACTTCCGGAAATCCCGCTTGCCGTACTTCCTGTAGTTCCCCTATTGGTACTTCCTGTATTTCCTGTGATCCCTCTGGTGGCACCTCCTGTTGCACTTCCTGTGCTTCCTGAAGCCCCTCTGGTAGTATCTCCCGTGGCACCTCCTGCCGCACCCGTTGTTCCTTGCCTACCTGTACCTTTCACTTCATTGGGATCATTCGATCCTCTTCCATTTTGCTTTTCCATATTCTTAATTTTAATTGGTTTCTATTAAATCCTGTTTGCATTCGTTTCGGAATTCTTTATCATTAAATGTTTTTGTCGTGCTTTAAAATAGTATGCGTACCTCCTGAATTTGTGCAGTAGATCCAGTCATATAGCTTGAATCCTGAAAAGCAAGTACATCATATACCGCAACCAGCTCTTCCGGTGGCCCTGCTCTTCTCAGTGTAACTTCCTTACTAAAGGTTTTCACTTGTTCCCCGGGCACCGTTGATAGAATTAGTAGTGTTCATACCGGCCCGGGTGCTACACAATTTGCCCTTATTCCCTTCTCTGCCAGCATCTGCCCGAGGCCTACTAAGAAAGTTTGAATATTAACTTTAAAACCTGTCTGCTCCTTCCCACATACTATAACCGGGATCCTTAAAATTTCCCGATTGCATAAATTCTTTAAATCTTTCAAGGTCATCTTTTACCATTTTATTAAATGCGGGATTTAAAAGTTTGGCTGCAACTTCACCAATCTCTCCTGCAGGTGGCCTGTAAGAAATCCTGGCTTCTACCATTGTCCCAACTCCTCCCGGTGCATCCTTGAAACGAACCTCTCCCGAATTTTGGATTTCAGAATCGGGTAAAGACCTCCAGGCAATTAATCTGTTTTCGACTTCCTCTATGATCTCTGCCTCCCACTCCACATTTCCTAAACCGCCAGGAATTTTGGCTACCCACCGGGATCTCGAGGAAGTAATCTCATCTACCTCTTCCAGGTGCTTCATAAAATTTGGCAGATTTCCCAGGTTTCTCCAGTAGGCATAAAGAGATTCGCGGGTTTGAATGATCCTAAGGCTTGTTGAGATATCAATATTACCACCATTGACTCCCCATTGACCATCGGTGAGCCATTTTCCGGAAGCTCCTTTATATAAAAGAACGCCTCCTGCCGCCGCCGCTAATATTCCCAAAAGCCCCCCTCTCTGCAATCCTACAATGGTCAAAAAAGCTCCACCGGCAGCAGCGATAATTCTATTAGTTGATGTTTGAGTTTCAGGATTGGTAATGTGAACAGTACCGGCTTCTCCCGGCTGGATGAAATCTGTGTTTTCCATAGTAAAAATTGGTTTAGAAAGGTTAGTACTGCAGTATTGCCTACAGGAAATTTTTTGATGTTTTAAATTTAAAACTCAAACCTGTCCTTACACATTCCTTCAGCATAAATTTTTGCCAATCTTACCTTTATTTTTTCTTAAAATTATCTGATAATAAAGCAGTTAAATAAAAAAATTAAGAAAAATAGATTTTCCAGGTCCCATTTCAATCCCTGGTAAAAATTTGTTCTTTTAAAATTGATACGTGAAACCCAGGAGATAATGATCTTCACCACTCCTAAAGGTCAACTGCATTTGCTCGTTTTTGCGGGGAGTTGTGAATAAAAAAGAGCTGCCAATTCCTACCACCGCACCGGCAAGTACGTCGTACCCATCATGGCGGGTAGCATTGATCCTGCTGTACCCTGTCCATCCTGCAAGAATATATCCTGGAATACTGTATTTAAATCCGTACCTCCTGTGTACAAAGGAAGCAGCCTGGAAAGTGATGGAAGTATGTCCCGAGGGAAAAGCCTGGTATCCACCATCGAAAGGACGTCTTTTGTTAAGCCCGTATTTTAATGCCAGGGTAACTGCTGCATTCATTGCGAAACTTTTTGCAAATTGCCAGGAA
Organism: uncultured Antarcticibacterium sp.; assembly: GCA_964639695.1. Taxonomy (GTDB): domain Bacteria; phylum Bacteroidota; class Bacteroidia; order Flavobacteriales; family Flavobacteriaceae; genus Gillisia. The sequence continues at coordinate 24,774 of CAZXEY010000031.1, forward strand.
CCCTTTTTATCCTTTAAAACCAGAGTGGTACCTGCAACAGCTGCCGGAAGGGCTACAAGAATGATATCCCCAGATGTTTCAATTGCAGGGCTTTTGGGTGTAATGAATTGAGCGTTTGCAGAATCGGGCGATAAGAAGCATGCAATCAGGATTAGAAAAAGAAAGAACTTTTTCATTTCAAATGAAAAAATGGTAATAAGAATTGGTGTGGATTCTAATTTGCTCTCTTTCATAAATATGTCCTATTGTTCGCTATCCGGATTCAACATCAGAAAATTTCGTTTACTAAACCTGCCTTACAAAATAAAATTCTGGTAAATATCAACGTAATTTTTATCCCTAAAGTTTTTATAATATTCAAAGGAAATCTCATTGAATAAAAGAAAAGCAGAAAAGCAAAATCTTAATTTCTCTAAGTAAAAGGAATTTATAATGAAAAGAATAAATTATAAGAATTGCTTTGTCGTTCTTAATAAAATGTTAATTTGCCTCTGCTAAAAACCCTCCTTATGTTTTATTATCGTTTTTACTTTCTCTTCTTCCTGTTACTTACAATTGAAACTTATGGGCAACATAGAAATTTAAGTTTTGCTCCCGAGAGTAGACAGATAGTTAAAACAAATCCTAATTTAAAAGTTGAAATTCCCTCTTCAGAAACGTCGGGTTTTTATTACCTATTGGTGGATGTACAGGAAATACTGGACACCCGGGAATTCTACAAAAGATTTTCTTACAAGATCTTAAGCACTAAAGGAGTTCAGGATATGGGGGATCTAACTATTGATTTTGATCCGGAATATCAAAAAGTGATCCTTCACGATATTTCCATTTATAGAGATGAAAAAAAGATAGATAAAATGCAGCCCAACACTATGCAGGTAGTGCAAAGAGAATCTGGAATGGAACAATATCTATACGACGGACGCCTTACCATCATAGTCAATCTAACCGATGTTAGGGTAGGGGATATAATTGATTATTCCTACACAGTTTCCGGGGCAAATCCTGTTCACGAAGGCAATTACCAGAGGGTTTTTTATTTTCAGGACGGTTTGCCTGTAAATCAGTTAAACTTTTCTGTTACAGTTCCGGAAGACCAAAATATAGATTACAGGTTATTAAGAGATGCTAAAAAGCCTCAAATTTCAACTATTGGAAAACGTAAAAAGTATTCGTGGAATTACAATAATCTTGCTGCAATTGAATATGAGGATAATACACCCGCTTGGTTTGATGCTGCCCCTGCAGTAGAAATAAGTCAGTATTCCAATTGGAAAGAAGTTGTAGATAAATATGAATTAATATTGGGAATAAATATATTCAGATGGA
>CAZXEY010000032.1:0-25631 GCA_964639695.1 uncultured Antarcticibacterium sp.
GCTTAAGCTCTTGCTGTACTTTTTGCAAAGCTTTAGCAGCCGGGATCGTAAGAATTATTTTTTCTTTATTATAACCATTAACAGGCTTACCTATAAAGTTATTGTTACTTAAATACCTCATTTCAATTAAAATGTCGGGGATTACCTCCCTTACATTTACGAATCCATCAGGGAGTTTTTGGGCAAGGAAAGGATTACCCATAAATAGAAAAAATCCGTAGATTATGTAGAATTTAATAGTCATTCAACAAAAGCAGATAAAGAGGTTTGCCAATTAAGAAATATACAGGATTGGTTACAAATACACTATAAAGCCATGCATTTTTTACAAAATAATAAAAAAGAAAAGATTTTTATCATAGGTTTGTACTAAGCTGGCAATATAAACAGAAGTATGGAAGATAAACGAAAGATTTTGGTTGTGGATGATGATGCAGGAATTGGCGAAATGCTTAAAACCTTACTGGAGTTTTATGGTTTTATAGTGATTGTAAGCAATAAACCGGGTGAAACCCAGGATCGTATTGTTAAAGAAGACATTGATCTTGTTTTACTGGATATGCTAATCTCGGGAGTTAATGGAACCGATGTTTGTGCGGATTTAAGAAAAAATGAAGCTACAGAAAATACTCCTGTTCTAATGATGTCTGCCCTTCACGATGCGGGCCCACGATGCAAAAAGGCAGGAGCTAATGATTTTATTTCTAAACCATTTGAAATGGACGAGCTTATAAATAAGATCAATGAAGTTCTGGAACAAAGCCGTAATTAAAAGTTACCGGGCCATAAGTTTTTTCTCCCTTTTTTAAAAGTTAGGTTAAAATTTTATTTCTCCTTTTGTATCTTGGGTTTTTTAAAATCCAAATAAAATATGATCAGGAAATTATCAGCCATTGGGCTGCTTGCTGCTATTGGTTTAGGGTGTCAAAGTACCGGTACAGTCCCCCATAACCAAAGTGGTCAATCTTCGCAGGCCCAGGCAACAACTCCAAAAAAAGCAAACGGAGATTTAAAGTCTTACAAAGAAATTATAACAGCCCAGGCTAAAAGCGATTCCGGTTTATTTGTCAGTCACAAAGTTGGCGAAAAAGTTTACTTTGAAATCCCAATGAACCTTATGAACAAAGATATGCTGCTGGTTAGCAGGATAGCTAAAGTTCCCTCGGGCTTTGGAGGAGGTTATGTAAATGCCGGTTCTAAAGTAAATGAACAGGTGGTGCGTTGGGAAAAACGTGGGAATTATGTGGATGTGAAAGTAATAAGTTTTGAAAACCAAAGCGATGAAAATTCCCCAATATACCAGTCAGTTGCTGCAAATAACTTTTTTCCAATTCTTTACAGCGCAAAAATTTCAGCTTTTACCCCCGATTCTTCTGCGGTAGTTATTGAGGTAAATAACCTGTTTGAAACCGATATTGATGCGATTAATGGAATTCCCGCCTCTCTTAAAAAACAGTATAAAGTAAAAAAGCTGGACCAGAATCGTTCCTATATTGAATCTGTTCATTCTTATCCAAAGAATATAGAGGTTAAGCACGTGATGACCTATGAAGCAGAAGAACCGCCGGAGAGAGACCAGGCGGGGACAATATCGCTGCTTATGAACCAGTCTATGATCCTGCTTCCCGATGATTTAATGCAGCCAAGATTGGCTGATTACAGGGTAGGCTGGTTTACCACAAAAAAATTCAACTATGATTCCGATGAATTAAAATCTGATGATTATGAGATCATTCGAAGATGGAGACTCGTTCCAAAAGATATTGAAGCTTATAAAAGAGGAGAACTTGTTGAACCTGTAAAACCTATAGTTTATTACTTAGATCCCGGTACTCCCGAAAAGTGGAGGCCTTATTTCAAACAGGGTATTGAAGACTGGAATGTAGCTTTTGAGCAGGCAGGATTTAAAAATGCGATTATAGCGAAAGATCCTCCAACCAAAGAAGAAGATCCTGAATTTAGTCCTGAAGATGTTAGATATTCTGTAGTTAGATATGTTGCAAGTACTACAAGAAACGCAGTAGGCCCTTCGGTGACAGATCCAAGAACAGGGGAAATTATTGAAAGTGATATTATTTGGTACCATAATCATTTAAGATCCTATCGTAACAGGTTTATGATTGAAGCAGGAGCACAAAATCCTGCAGCCCGAACTTTAAATACTCCCGAGGAAGAAATAGGAGAGATGATGCGAATGGTGATCGCTCATGAAGTGGGCCATGCCTTGGGGCTTCCTCATAATATGAAAGCCAGTTCGGCATATCCTACAGATTCATTGCGATCGGCAGAATTTACTCAAAAATTTGGATTAACACCTTCAATAATGGATTACGCCCGGGTAAATTACGTTGCACAACAGCAGGATGAAGGAGTGAGGTATATTAGAATGATGGGGCCGTATGATTTATACGCAATCAACTGGGGTTACCGGTATTTACCGGAAGCTGAAACTGCTATGGCAGAAAAGAAAATTCTGGACAAATGGATCCTGGAGAAAGCCGGGGATCCTGTCTATGAATTTGGTGGTGGCTATGACGGGGTTGATCCTCAATCTCAGCGGGAAAGTTTGGGAGACGACCAGGTGAAAGCCAGTGAATATGGTTTGGCAAATCTTAAAAAAGTGGTACCTAATTTAATAGACTGGACCTCAAAAGACGGATATGGCTATGATGAACTGGCTGAAGTTTATGGCGAATTAACCGGACTGTGGAGGGGTTACATTTCTCACGTGATCACAAATGTTGGGGGAGTGTATGAAACCAGAAAAACATCAGATCAGGAAGGGACTATTTATAAAGCTGTTCCAAAGGAAACTCAAAAAGGAGCGGTAACCTTCTTAAACAGGAATGCCTTTAACACGCCAGATTGGTTACTGAATCAGGATTTGCTGGACAGGATCGAATCAAGTGGTGCTATTGAGCGGATTCAAAGTTTACAAACCCGTTCTTTAAATAATCTTCTTGATGAGGACCGTTTAAAAAGAATGATCAGCAATGAACAGGCTAATGGTAATAAAGCATATTCTGCAGTAGAAATGATGGATGATTTGCGACGCGGAATCTTCAGTGAACTTTATGAAGGCAAGAAAACCGATGCCTACCGAAGAAATTTACAAAGTTCTTATGTGGATGCTGCTGCTACTTATGTGCAAAAACTGAAGGAAAAAAACAGCCAGGATATCATAAAATCTGATATTGTTGCTCTTATGCGGGGAGAAATGGAAAAGCTAAGAAAAGATTTAGCACAAAGAAGGTCAAGATCTAGTGATTCTTTAACCCAATACCACTGGAATGATTTAATTGCAAGAATAGATGCCGGATTAAAAACTGATTCCTAATACCTGGAATATTTAAACTGAAAAGCTCCGCAGTTTATCTGCGGAGCTTTTACTTTGGCTAAAAAAATAAACTAAAATATATTATCCTTTCCCATTTTATGATCTCTTGGACCTTCTTCCCGAGCAGAAATGGTAGAATTACTGGGATTAAACCAGGTTTTCATCCGGTTATAGTCCAGGAAATAAGTTATCCGCAAGGAAAGGTTGTTGACCTGCGGCTGGTCAAAGAGTACGTTGAAATTATTAGTGAAGCTCATTTGGGATTCCTGTACATAACTGTCTATCGCATTCCTGTACAGCACTGAAACCTGGCTTCCCGGTGCAAACCACCAGGAAAATCTCAGATCGATGTTCCAGCTGTTATAGGTGGTGTTGTGATTTACCGCGTAATTCTCATTTTGAGCTAATTCTCCATCATCCTGAAGTGTATAGAATTGGGTATAACTTACGTCTGAAAAGTAATGGCGGAAATCTAAATTCAAGGCCATTGTATTATTAAAAATGTAATTTCCACCTAAAGAGTTTATAATGGTATTCCGGTTCCGTTGGCCAAAAATGATATCATTGTTTACAAGGTTTACAAAACCCTGTTCTTTATCAGATAAACTAATATTGGCGCCATACCTTAGCTTCAGCTTATCTGACACCCTGTAATTAGGATTGAAATCAATATTCAAAGTTCCTCTGCCTTCCTCCAGGTATTTATACCAGTCTATCACCACATTAAGGCGAAATTGTTTTCTGAAATCGGTATTAAACCATACCCAGGGATTTACATATTTAGGAACTACTACATAACGGCCTTCTACGCGGGGTTCGTAGATATCCTGAGTTTTTATTGGCGTTCCTTCAAGCCCTCCTCCAAAACTCAAGAAATCTTTGGTGGTAAAATTGGCATTGAAGTTCAGGATCAACCTGTTGAATAGATCGGGTTCCAGCCTTCTATCGTGACCCAGGTTAAAATTGAGGAACATGTTATTTAAAATTCCTTTGGGCTGCAGTAAACGATAGCTGTAATTTCCTCTATACCGTATATAGTTGGTAAAACTGGAGTAGCCAAGGTCGTTTATATCATAATCTAAGGTTCTAAATTCTACAACTCCTGCAATTCTATTCTTCCCGCTAATTTTTTCTCCTGTAATAAATCCTTCCGATCCAAATTTTGTAGACTCCCGAAGTACCCAGCTGCCTTCAAGGCCGGCTCTATATCTATAGGTGTTTTTCCTGTTGGTAAGATCGGTATATATTCCGGTGGCATTGGCATCTCTGAAACTGCCGTCCCTGAGCACATTGGTGTTGACTAATGATACTGATGAGTTTTCCCCAAACCGCTGGTCTAAAACCAGGATGTTATAGTTGGCCATCGGCTCTATGACATCTTTTCTTATCTCCCCGGTTTCAATATTCCGGATATCAACGAGGCTCTTTTCAGTAACAGCATTAAATATTCCTATTCCCAATCCCTCATCTGTTCTTCCTGAAATTTTTAGTGCATTTATTAAATCTACCGCAATGGGTTGTGCCACGATCTCTTCATTGGGGGCAAGGTCAATTCTTCCTGTAGGTGCACCTCCAACTCTCCTGGAATAAAATAGATTTCCTTTGGAAAAAAGTTCAGTCCCTTCTGTAAAAAATGGCCTTTGTTCATCGTATTGCACTTCAAAAGCAGAGAGGTTTAGTACAGCTTCATCAAAACGGGTTTGCCCAAAATCAGGAATTAGAATCATGTCCAGGGTAAAAGCATCGTTAATCCCGTATTTTAGATCCAGGCCCCCGTTAAAATTCAAAGTCGTTTTTCCATCGAAGTTGTTTAGATAAGAAGAAACATAAGGTTGAAAAGAAAGCCGGGTAGGGGTATCAATATTTTCAATCCCATAGACTTCCCCGTCATAAATAGAAAAAGAACCTTTTGCATTATTAATTGGACTCCAGCTATACCGTGTACCGGTTCTTCTAAATTCCCTTTCCATTTGCAGTCCCCAAACCTGTACTTCTTTTTTAGGAAACCGAAGTTCAGAATAGGGAATAAATACTTCTACAGTCCAGTTGTCTTCATTAATTTCCACAGCACTATACCAAACGGCATTCCAGGAAGAGTCTTCATTTCCATTTGTCATCTTTGCATCATACTGGACTCCTGCTGCCGTTACAATAAATTGCATACTTTGTTGCCTGTCATTGTATCCGTTAAGAAGAATAAAGAAGAAATCGTCGGCACCAATCCTGTCCCTTTCCGTTAGCTCCTTCATGATCTTGTCTGGTTGGGGATCTTTTAAGACAGCACCAAAATATATTCCCAGGTCATCATAAATTATTTTAACTTCAGTTTGGAGGCTATCGGGAATTGGCCGCCCGTTCTGTGGTTGTCGTTCAAAAAAGTTTTTGGCAATAGGTGCCTTTTCCCAGGCTTCATCACTTAAAACTCCGTCTATTTTAGGTGCAATTGTGATACGGGGGATAGTAATTTTTTTTCTTAAAATGGTGTCCTGCTCCTGTGAAAAAACCAAAAAAGGTATAAGAAAGATGATGGTGATGAGGATTGATGAAAATTTCATTGATGGATGATCTTTATTAATAGACCACCTTTTAACAAAAACGTTGCACTATTTTGCAACTTATTTTATAACCGGAAATTTCAAAATGTCGGGAAGGCTGACTCTCAGGTATAAAATCCTGAAATTTTATTGAATTATCTCTTTCAGGATTTATCATAAAGCCTTAAATCCCTGCAAAATGAAAAAAACCGCTTTACGCGGTTTTGATTTTTTACTGTGGATAATCTACACTATCATTTTCGTGCATTTCTTCGTGAATTTCATCTTTCACTTTTTTAGCGCCTTCTTCAATTTTTTCACCGGCTTTTCGGGAATTTTCTTTTATATCCTCACCTATAGCCTCCACAGCTTCCTCTGTCTTCTGCTCAGTACTTTCTCTACACGAGAAAAGGGTCATACTTAGAACAGCAGTCATCATTAAAAATAACTTTTTCATAATAAAAAATTTTAGGATCTAATTTAAATTAAAATGCCATCCTTTTAAGAGGATGGCATTTAATTTTTAGTTAAAGAAGACTAAAGTTCAGCACCTTCTTCTCCTTCAATTTCCATTTCAGTTTCTTCTACTTCCTCTTCAACCTCGTAGGCAGCTTCTTCAGTAGTTTCTTCTACTTCCATTTCTACCTCTTCTAAAGAATCTTCAGTTCTCTCTTCAGTAGTTTCTCTACAGGAATAAATTGAAAGAGTAAAAACTGAAGCTAGTAATAATAATGATAATTTTTTCATTGTAAATAATTAATTAGTTGAGCAACAAATTTAAACAAATTTTAATAATGCACAGGTCTCTTCTCACTTAAATACCTCCAGTAGCGTTTAGGAACGTGCTGTAAATGCAGTTTGATATTTTTTCGGGAGGCTATATTGGTGCTGTTAAAGTAATTTTGCCATAAATCTTCATATTCTTTTTCTGATTCGGTAAAATAATTACTGTTTAGCTGCGAATCTGGTTCTTCAGGATTTTGAGAAAATACAAAGAATTCAGTTTTCTCAAGATCATAATAAAGACCAAATTTTCTTTTATCGTCATAGATTATCCATTTTTGATCGGCATACCTGCTTTCAAAATGAGGCAGTATCACAGGAAGCACATTAAAATCGGGGGAAATTTGAGCAAAATAAATTTCATCTTTTGTTAGTTTAAACCGAACAAAGGCCTCCATTCTGTGTTTTTCCCGGCTTACTTTTTTTGCAATTTGGGCAGTTTTTAGAACGTACTTATTTGAGTAATCTGTTGCAGTTATTGCAACCTGTTTTAAAATGTATTTTATGTATTGCAGCAATAACATTTCTATTCCCTCCTCCTCACTTAAAAAGGCGAAGTATATTTCCCTCCATTGTTTTTGTGGAATTTTTGATCTTATGCTTTTCTCTACCCTATCCGCTTTTTCCTGTTCAGTTAAAATTTCTTCCGAAACTGAAAACATTTCCGGCGTCTCATTTCCTGAAACTTCAATGCCAGTGACTTTAAGGCGCTGCTCATAGACTGTAAAAATGCAGGTTAAAAATCCTTCAAAACTTCCGTCATAATACAATTTTACTGCGTTCTCCATTAAAACAAGCTTAGCTGGGAACTATATTCTTTCCTGAACTTACTGGAGGAATCACCAAGGATATGGGTCTTTATCTGTAAAGCAGTAAGGTCTTTACTTTCCCGGTACCTTGAGTCGCAGACAATGAAATATTTGGCGCGGTTCAATGCCACTCCAATTTTTTTTAGATGCTCCCAGTTGAGCTTTCTGAATTTTCTTGCTTCCAGGATCTTATGCAGGGATTTTAATCCCAATCCCGGAACCCGCGCCAGCATTTGCCGGTCCGCTTTATTTACATCCAGGGGAAATAAATGTTGATTCCTTAAGGCCCAGCTCAATTTAGGATCAATGTCTATATCAAGATTGGGGTGGTCATCATTAAGTAGCTCTCTTATATCAAATCCATAAATTCTAAGAAGCCAATCTGTTTGATAAAGCCGGTTTTCACGCAGGATGGGCACCGGGCTTCCCAAAGCCGGTAATCGGTTATCATCGGCAACGGGGACATAGCCTGAATAATACACCCGCTTCATATTATACTTCTTATAGTAATAAGTTGCCGAATACATTATATCCCTGTCACTTTCTCCTGTAGCTCCTACGATCATTTGTGTACTTTGTCCTGCAGGTGCAAATTTTGGGGAGCTTTTGAAGAGTTTTTTCTCATTTTTATAGATGATAATGTCATTTTTCACTTTCTCCATCGGCTTGATGAAATCTTCGTGTTTTTTATCGGGCGCCAGTAATTTTAGTCCCGATATCGTGGGAATTTCTATGTTAACCGAAAGCCTGTCTGCATACAACCCTGCCTCGTGCATCAATTCATCGCTTGCTCCCGGAATAGATTTTAAATGGATGTAGCCGTTGAAATTTTCTTCCAGCCTCAGCTTTTTTGCCACTGCAATTAAACGTTCCATCGTATAATCGGCATTTTTAAAAATTCCTGAACTAAGAAAGAGGCCTTCAATATAGTTTCGCCTGTAGAAGTTAATTGTAAGATCTACTACTTCCTGAACCTTAAAAGCAGCCCGGGGAATATCATTGCTTTTTCGGGTTACGCAATAAGCGCAATCGAAGATGCAGTAATTAGTTAGCAGGATCTTAAGGAGAGAAACACAGCGGCCATCCTCGGTGTAACTGTGGCAAATCCCCATCCCGTCACTATTTCCAAGTCCGTTATTTTTATTAGATCTTTTACTGCCACTACTGGAACAGGAAACATCATATTTTGCGGCATCGGCCAGGATATTCAGTTTTTCTTTTATTCTTTCAAATGACATAGCAATATTTTAATTATCAGTTCCTGATTCCCGCCGGTCAGATAAGCTCTTCATCTTTTCGTGCCTGTTGTTAATTGCAGGATTTTCTTCAGAAAATCGGGGATCGGTGATATAGGCTTCTTTTTTCATTTTTATTACTTCGATGCTCAACACCCCAAATTCCTCGGTTACTTTACCATACACAGCATAAATGCCACTTCCCCTAAAAGTGTATTTTTGGGCTACCGGCGGGAAAAGAATAGTGTCAAAAAATTGTCCTTCCCGATCTAAAAAAGTTCCAAAGTGCATCCTTTCTCCTTTGGAAGTGCTGGTATTTTTTACTGTAACCAGGTAGCCGTACATTAAGATTTCCTTGTTCAAAAAACGTGCTAGATCCTTCTCAAGATGATTGGATAAAGGCTTTTTTTGTAAGAGCTCGAAATGGCTGCAAAGGGGAAATCCCAGCAGTTCAATTTGCTCGAAAGCTTCTTCAAGAAATGTAGTTCTAAGATCGGGTAATGTATATTCTTTGTGCTTTTGTACGAACAGCAGCATTTGGCTGGAAGAAGATTTTGTCTTCGCCAGTTTAAAATGCGCATCCCAGAGCAATTTGTATTTATCTATTCCGGTAAACCTGAAAGCGTTGATCCTTATTAGAATGCTTATTTGCTCTATTCCTATAGAAACCCGGTTTAAAAAATCTTCGAACGATTTAAATTTCCCGTAGAAATTCCTGTTCTCTATGATCCTTTGTGCCGTTCGCTGTTCAAGTTCTTTTAAATATCCGTACCCAAGATAGATCCTGTTTCCTTTTATTGTATTGTGAAAATCACCTTCATTAATACACGGTGGTTCAATGATGGCGCCACACATCCTGGCCTCGTGCACATAAAACTCGGGAGTATAAAATCCGCCTCCATTGTTTAGCGTGGCTACCATATATTCGAGCGGATAGTATTTTTTAAGAAATAAACTTTGGTAACTCTCTACCGCATAACTAGCGGAATGTCCTTTCGCAAAAGCATAGCCCGCAAAGCTTTTAATCTGGTCCCACACTTCAAAAATTACAGTGTCGGGAATATTCTTTTTCCGGCAATTGGAGATAAATTTAGCCTCTGCACGCGCAAATTCTTTTCGGGACCTAAATTTTCCGCTCATGCCACGTCTTAGAACATCGGCTTCAGCCAGGCTAAGGCCGGCGAAATAATGTGCTACTTTGATCACATCTTCCTGGTATACCATGATCCCATAGGTATCGGGCATAATCTTTAGTAATTCAGGATGAGCGCTTTTTATTCTTTCAGGATTTCGATGCCTTAAAATATATTCCCGCATCATCCCACTGGAAGAAACTCCCGGCCTAATAATAGAACTGGCAGCTACCAATCCCAAATAATCGTTTGTTTGCAGCTTTTTGAGAATAAGCCGCATTCCCGGGGATTCGATGTAAAAACAGCCCATACAACGGCCATTTTTTACAAGATCATTAATGGCAGGATCGTCTTTAAATTTCTTTACATCGGTGATATCAAAGGCCGGGGCATCAGGTTGATTTTGTTCAATTATAGAAATAGTATCTCTTATCTTTCCCAAACCCCGTTGAGCAAGAATGTCAAATTTATACAGGCCTACATCTTCAGCAATTACCATATCAAACTGTACCGTAGGGAAACCTTTGGGAGGAAGATCTAAGGCAGAGTAGGAGGTAAGGGGTTCTTTGGCTATCAAAATTCCACCGGAATGAATACTGATGTAATTAGGCATTCCCTGTATCAAATTGCCATATTTTATTACCGTCCTGTGAACCTCGTCCAGTTTATGCGGGCTCTCCCCGTTGCATAGTTTATCTATGTCTTCTTTGGGTAAACCAAAAACTTTCCCCAGTTCCCGTATTACGGCTTTTATCTGGAAAGTGTTGTAAGTAGCCAGCAGCGCAGTATTTGGAAATTCTTCGAAAATAAAGCGGGTTATATCCTCCCGGTCATCCCAGGCAAAATCAATGTCAAAATCGGGAGGGCTGGTCCTGTATTCATTGATGAAACGTTCAAAATAAAGATCGAGTTCCACGGGATCTACCTCTGTAATTCGAAGAATATACGCTACTATACTGTTGGCACCGCTGCCCCGGCCTACATAGAAATAGCCTTTTTGCCGTGCATACTCGCAAATTCGCCAGTTGATCAAGAAATAGGAAATGAAGTCCATTTTCTTGATCACTTCTAATTCGTTGATCATACGATCATAGACTTCTTTTGTGTAATTGGGATATCTTACTGAAAGTCCTTTAAGGCACAACTCTTTCAGCAATTTTTCATCGGCTTCTTTGGTCTCCCGGAAGATCTCCTGGTTTTGAGGTTTTCTTTTTGCTGAAAAATCAAATTGAATGCTACATTGATCCAGTAAGTTCTTCGTGTTCTCAACTATAAAATCAAATTCGGCAAACTTATCGATCAAATCCTGTTGCGGGATCATAATCTCATCTTTTGCTGCCTGTTCTTCGGGCGGGAGTTTACTTAGAAGCGTATTGAGGCCTATTGCCCTTAATAACCGGTGAGCATTATAATCTCTTTTGTTTCTAAAGGATACAGGCTGTAAAACGACTAATTTATCAGTGAGTTTTCGCAGTTTGGAAAATCGAAGTTTTCTAAGCTCATTTATAGAGACTCCTATAAATTCGTTTTCTTTAAACTGAATTATTTCCAGCGTCATCACTTTTTCCAATGGGTAAATGACAAAGACATTCTCAAAGCCGGGAGCTTTTTCTGGAAATGGTTTTTTCTGCTGAAGGTGAACAGAAAGAAAATCATTCAATTCCCTGAAGCCTTTGTTATTCTTTGCAATGCCTACGAACTGCTGTTGAACTCCATTCCTGAAGTCGATCCCCAAAACAGGTTCTACATCATATTCTTGTGCCTTACGAACAAAATTCAAACATGCCGATGTATTATTAATATCGGTTAATACCACCTTTTTTACATTGTTCGCACGGCTTAGTTCCAGAAGATCAACTTCAGAAAATGTTCCGAAACGAAGGCTGAAATATGTGTGGTTATTGAGGTACATAATTATTGGCTCTCCCTTCCCGCCCCTACCTACCGGCAGGCAAGCCCGAAGGGGGAGAAGTGTTATTGTGAGTTTATTTTGTTTTTGTCTGTTTAATTTTTTTATCCCGCAGATTTCGCAGATTACCGCAGATATATTTTCATTTTAATCTCTTCTCTTAAAATCTTGAATCTTGTCTCTTGATTCTCACTCCCCCTCTGGGGCTGAGAGCTGCTTGGAGAGATCACTGTTTTCTATGCGCGAGAACTACCGGGGGTTCCCCGTTAAAGGGATTTGTCATTCTTCCAATGGTCTTTGCACCCATCGAGGAAGCTCTCAACACACTGCGGTCGCCATAGCGGTTCCTTATCGTATCCATTGCATTGTATAATTGCAGGACCTCTTCGTTATCATCAAAAAGGTTGATCTGGTAATTCCCGCCGGCAAGATGGCTAAACCGTATTCCTATAAGCCTTACCAGAAGCCGGCGGTTGTATAATTTCTTAAAGATCTCCTGGATTTTTGGGATAAGAATATGATCGGCACTGGTATAAGGTATCTTAAGCTGTTTGGTATAGGTATTAAAATCAGAATACCGAATCTTTACAGCGATACAGGAAGTAAGTTTGTCCCCGCGTCTCAACTGGTAGGCCAGGTTTTCGGTCATTGCAATAAGAATGGAAGACAGCCTGTTTACGTCAATCGTATCCCGATCAAAAGTTCTCTCTGTAGAAATTGATTTTCTTTCAGAATAGGGGATAACAGGAGTATTATCAATTCCCTGTGCCCGTTGCCAAATAGTCGTTCCATGGGCGCCAAAAACCTTTTGCATCATTTCCAGCGGCATTTCCTGGATCGTTTTAATTTGCCTTACTCCAAGATTTCTCATGGTTTGGTAAGTTTTATCCCCCACCATCGGGATCTTTTTTACTGAAAGTGGTGCCAGGAATTCTTTTTCAAACCCTGCATCGATCTTGAGCTGGTTATTGGGTTTTGCTTCGTTGGTAGCAACTTTCGAAACCACTTTATTAACCGATAATCCGAAGGAAATAGGTAGCCCCGTTTCCCTTATTATCTTCTTCCGGAGGTCGGTAGCGTATTTATAGCAGCCAAAGAACCGGTCCATTCCTGTGAGATCTGCATAAAACTCATCGATACTTGATTTTTCAAAAAGAGGCACATCGGCTTTTATGATATCGGTTACATTTTTGGAATGAACGGTATAAGTACCTGCATCCCCACGAATTACTGTGGCCTCAGGACATAATTGCCTTGCCAGCTTCATAGACATTCCTGAATGTACTCCAAAAGCCCTTGTTTCGTAACTACAAGCCGCTACGACTCCGCGATCGCTGGTACCGCCAACCAGCAGCGGCCGGTTTTGCAGCCGGGAATCCAGCAGCCGTTCTACAGATACATAAAAGGTATCAAGATCCAGGTGTAATACAGTTTTATTCATCGTCTCCATTCTTTATTCTCTTCTTCAGCTTTCTAGGCTAATCTGGAATCTTTACAAAAATATGGAAATATTCCATAAAGTTGGAATTAATCCATTGTTAAAATTGGAGATATTCCAAAAAAATATATATTTGTGTATGGGAACAGATGTATCACTTGAGGTTAAGCGATTTAAAGAAATTCGCGATGATCATAATTTTACTCAGGCAGAATTTGCCGATCTTTTAGGGATTAAAAATTCCACAGCCGATATTGAGCGCGGCCGCACCAAATTATCGGGAAAGATAGTAGCTGAATTGCTTAAAAGATTTGGGGTAAATCCTCTCTGGCTTTTTGGAGAAAGCAGCCAGAAATATCTACAGGTAAATAAAGGAGATGTAAGCCCTAAGGTCATCACCGTAAATAGTGGAGAAGAGGAGAACATTGTCCTGGTGAATCAAAAAGCAGCAGCGGGTTACCCACATAATGTTCAGGATCTGGATTGGTACCAGCAGTTACCTGCTTTCGATATTCCATTGCCCGAATACCGCAATGCCACCTACAGGGGCTTCCAGGTAGAGGGGGACAGTATGATGCCCAACTTAAGTCCAGGAGAATGGGTTTTAGGAAAAGCAGTACCCAGCATTAACGAGATAAGCAAGAACAAGATCTATGTGGTTGTTCTATACGATTCAGTTTTAGTTAAAAAAATTCAGAAGCAGGAAGATCCTTATAAATTATTGTTGATTTCCATCAATGAAGAGTATGCACCTGTAGAAGTACTGGTGAGTGATATTCAGGAGTTATGGCAGGTGAACAGCAAGCTTACTTTTAGCGTCGACGCCACCTCAGATAACGGACTTCTACGTCAGTTACAACAGTCTATGGAAGAATTAAAAAATGATTTCAGGACTTTAAAGCAATAAAAAAATCCATTCCCTTAAAGGAATGGATTTCTCTCACATTGATTGGGATGGTTAGTCCACTTCTTCAACTGCATCTTCCACATCATCGGCAGCTTGTTCAAGCCCCGATTTTTCTTCCCTGCAGGAAGTAAACATTACACTGGTAGTGAATGTCAATGCTAATAATAACAAAAGCTTTTTCATAATTTATAGTTTAGTGTTTGAATGCAGTAATATGATTTTGTTGAAAATAAATTACAACGCGATTAATAATCGTCAGTTTGCACTTCTTCTTCAACTTCCTGCTCAACTTCTTCGGCACCTGCTTCGATGTCGTTTCCAACTTCTTCAAGGTCCTGTTCTATTTCTTCTTCTTGTAATTCTATTTCATCTCTTTCACCTTCTTCCCTGCAGGAAGCAAATACTGTAAAAGTAAAAGTAGCCATTAGTATTAAAATGAACTTTTTCATAATATTCTGTTTTAGTTAATAATTGTATTTGTTAGTAATCGTTAATCTTAATTATCGTCGCCGATATTCTCTATTTCCTGATCAATTTCTTCATTTACCTCGTTATCAACCTCTTTTGCGGTTCTTTCCAGGATTCCTTCTTTTTCCTCCTCTTCGACTCTCTCAACTTCAACTTCTTTTATCACTGTTTCTTTTTCAGCCTCTCTGCAAGAGACGGTAAAAGTCATTAGGGTGATAAATACCATGAACATCAATGAATTTCTTTTCATTATATCGTTTTTGAATTACACTTCGAATGTACTATATAAATCCTGCCAATATCCTAATATTGAGAATAATTTAATATAAATTAAAGGTGAATTTCAGATCTGGGAGAGAATTTTAAACTATTTTAACATTTTTATCTAAATATTTTCTTACAATTTTCGTTGCCCCGCGATTACTTTGAATAAAATGACCGGCGATATATCCGGTTTTTTTTCTGAAATCCTCATCCGTTAAAAATTTATTCATAATCGCATTCAACTCTTCCTTTGTCGAAACAGAATAAAGGCCGGCCAGCTTAAGGAGATCCTGGGCTTCAGGAAAATTTCCAAAATTTTTTCCTATGACAATGGGAATACCAAAAGTAGCGGGTTCAAGAATATTATGTAATCCTGTACTACCGGCGGCTCCTCCCACATAAGCTACATCGGCATAACTGTATATTCTTGAGAGGTATCCTATCGTATCAACAATAAAAACCTGATAATCGGCTAATTTTTTTCCTTCCATTTCAGAAAACAGAAGCACCTTCTTGTTCAAACTATCTTTAAACCTGCTAATATGATCTTGTTTGATCTTATGGGGCGCAAATATAAATTTCACATCTTTAGAAGATGAATTGACAAATTCCTGTAACAGTTCTTCATCTTCGGGCCAGGAACTGCCTGCAACTATACAGGTTTTACCATCTACAAATTCTTCTATAAAATCTACCTTATTATCTTGTCCAATTTGTTTGGCAACCCGGTCAAACCTGGTGTCGCCACTCACCATCACATTATCAAATCCAATAGAATTGAGCAGGCTCTTTGACTTTTCATTCTGAACAAAAAAATAATTAAAGCTGCCCAGGCTTTTTCTCATCCAGCCACCATAGGATTTAAAGAACATTTGGTCATTCCTGAATCCTCCCGATATCAGGAGCGTATGGATATTCCTTTCCTGCAATTCCTTTAAATAATTTGGCCAGAATTCATATTTTATAAAAATAGCCAGAGTGGGATGAACTGCGTCTAAAAAATTTTTAGCATTTCCAGAAGTGTCTAAAGGAAGATATACCACAGCATCTGCTACAGGAGTATTTTTTTTCTGCTCATAGCCAGATGGGGAGAAAAAACTTATGAGGATCTTACATTGAGGATAAAGCTCTTTCACTTGTTCAATTATTGGAAGGCCTTGTTCAAACTCTCCAAGTGAGGCCATATGAAACCAGATTACTTTGTCTTCAGGGGCTATTTTCTCCTTTATTTCTGCCAGGGTATCCCTTCTACCTTCAATGAATTTCTTCATTTTCTCACTAAAAGAACCCGTAACAGGAAGGACTTTGCTGGCAAGCCTGATTATGAAATTGTATAGTGGTTGCAACGTTTTATATTTAAATGCTAAAATACCTCTTTCCCTAAAATAGCATTGGTGGTAGGGGCTATATTTTGTATTTTCGTTGAATTACAATATGATTTAGATGAAAAAAATTCAAATGGTTGACCTTCAGGGTCAGTATGAGCAAATAAAAGATCAAATTAATAACTCTCTTCAGGAAATAATGGAAACCTCGGCTTTTATAAATGGGCCAGAAGTTCAGAAGTTTCAGAAAGAACTGGAAGCATATTTAGATGTAAAACATGTTATTCCCTGTGCCAATGGGACCGATGCCCTGCAGATAGCAATGATGAGCCTGGGATTAAAACCTGGTGATGAAGTCATCACTGCCGATTTTACTTTTGCGGCAACGGTGGAGGTAATCGCGTTACTGCAATTAACGCCGGTGCTGGTAGATGTGGAACCCGATACTTTTAATATTGATCCCGCAGCTGTAAAAAGGGCTATCACTCCTAAAACAAAAGCCATTGTTCCTGTACATTTGTTTGGACAAACCGCAAATATGGATGCAATTATGGAAATTGCAAAAGAACACAACCTGTATGTTATAGAAGACAACGCCCAGGCAATTGGTGCCGATTTTCATTCCCGTGAAGCTAAAACGTATAAAACCGGAACCATTGGTCAAATAGGTTCTACTTCCTTCTTCCCTTCTAAAAATTTAGGCTGTTATGGGGATGGTGGTGCTATTTTTACAAATGATGATGAGCTGGCGCATACAATGCGAGGCATTGTGAACCATGGAATGTATGAGCGGTATCATCACGATGTGGTAGGAGTAAATTCAAGGCTTGATAGCTTCCAGGCTGCAGTTTTAAGAGCTAAACTTCCTAACCTTGATATGTATAATGAAGCCCGCAAAGCTGCTGCTTTTAAATATGACGAAGCTTTTGCTGGCCAGGAACATATTATTATACCATTTCGATCGGGAGATTGCGATACCCACGTTTTTCACCAATATACCTTAAAGATTACGAATGGGAAAAGAGATGCACTTGTAAAACATCTTAACGAAAAAGGGATTCCTTGCGGGGTTTACTATCCTATTCCATTACATAGCCAGAAGGCTTATAAAGACAGCCGCTATAATGAAGCTGATTTTCCTGTGACTAATCAACTTGTGAAAGAGGTAATTTCCTTGCCTATGCACACCGAACTGGAAGATGATCAAATTAAAATTATAGCGCAAACAGTTATTGATTTTGTAAATAATTAAACCCTCACAATGAAAAAACTACTCTTAATTTTCTGCGGAATTTTATCCGCATCAGCAGTCAGTGCTCAGGACTACTACATACAGGCGGGGAAACTTGTAGATACCAAAAACGGAAACATCCTGAATGAAAAAACCATTGTGGTATCAGGAAATAAAATTAAAAGCATTGAAAATGGATTTGTTACTCCTAAGAGCAGTAAGGACAGTGTTATAAATTTCAGGAACATGACTGTGCTTCCGGGATTAACCGATATGCATGTGCATTTGGAAAGCGAAACAAATCCCAGCGAATACATGAATAAATTTACCAACGATCCGGCCGATGATGCTTTTAATTCTGTAGGGTATGCTAAGAAAAGCCTCCTTGCAGGGTTTACTACTGTTCGTGATCTTGGTGGGAGTGGAGTAAATATTTCTCTTCGTGATGCTATTAATAAAGGGAAAATTGTGGGGCCGAGAGTTTTTACTTCCGGTCAGTCATTGGCTACCACAGGAGGACATGCCGATCCTACCAATGGAATGAAATCGGAATTTACAGGGGATCCCGGTCCTAAGGAAGGAGTAATTAATGGAGCAGAGGATGCTCCAAAAGCCGTGAGGCAACGTTATAAAAATGGCGCCGATCTTATTAAAATAACAGCAACGGGAGGTGTTTTAAGTGTTGCCAAGAGTAGTTCAAATCCGCAGTTTACTATAGAGGAAATTGAAGCTATTGTTCGTACTGCCAAAGATTACGGCTTCCATGTTGCTGCTCATGCTCATGGGGATGAAGGAATGCAACGGGCGATCAAAGGAGGTGTAACCACTATTGAACATGGTACTTTGATGAGTGAGGAGACCATGGATCTTATGAAAAAATATGGAACTTATCTTGTTCCTACCATCACTGCCGGGAAAGAGGTGACAGAAAAAGCCCAGATAAAAGATTACTATCCTGAACTGGTTGTTCCAAAAGCTAAAGAAATCGGGCCAAAGATCCAGAATACATTTTCCCAGGCTTATAAACGTGGAGTGCCTATTGCATTTGGTACAGATGCCGGAGTTTACGCTCACGGTAAGAATGCAAAAGAATTTGGTTATATGGTAGAAGCGGGAATGCCTGCAATGGAAGCCATTCAAAGTGCGACTATTACTCCTGCCAGAATATTAAATATGGAAAATGAAAGTGGACAACTGGCACCGGGATTCTTTGCAGATATTATAGCGGTTAAAGAAGATCCAACCAAAAATGTAAAAACTTTGGAAGAAGTTGTATTTGTAATGAAGGATGGTAAAATTTATAAGAAATAGAAAATTCTGTTTCTGCCGGAAAGAAAAAACCTGATCGTGAGATCAGGTTTTTTATTTTATAACCTTACTGAAGTTTAACTGTTAGAATATCTGAAAATAAAACTCCTTCCGCATTCATCCCTTCTACAAAAAGTTTTACTTCCGGCTGCATGGAATTCATAACAGAAAAAGTAGTGCTCCCATCTGTTTCCAGATATAGATTCGGAATCCAGCTAATGGCTCCATATTCCTTAAAAAGATCATCGTCATAAGACCGGTACTTGGGGGTGTAAAATCGCTTATTCTCACTGAACCCGTTGCTTGTAATAATACTTTCAATGGTATCAGAATTTCTGCCACTTCCAGGACCCTTTTTGGTGGTAATTTTAATAACCCCATTTCCTCCCTGCATTCCATACCCAACACCGCGTTTATTTATTACTATAGATTCCACCTGGGAAGATTGTAAATCCACCAAAAAATCACTGCTATTTGTGATAGGCATTCCATTAAAAATAATTAAAGGTGTAGGGTTAGCCCCCGGGCTTAAACTAAATGGAATATTATTTATTATTTCAACTCCAAATGGAGTTCTTATAACTCTAAATCCTTTGGAAGCTATATAATCTGTGATGAGGTAATATCTGCTGGCAATTTCTTCTGTAATTTCCAAAGATTCGTCAAAAACCCGGGTCTCATTTTGGTATTTCTCTGTATTTTTTCGAACACCGTTCAACATTACCGTGTCGAGGGAAACAGAAGTATCCGGAAAATCCTCAGGCCTGAATTTATTATTAATTTGTTTTTTTCGGAATGGAAACTTATAAGGTTCCAGTAAATCTTTTTCCTGTTTTACGGGAAAAATCCGGTAACTAATTCCGGGTTTTTTCACCTTATCATTCCGGTCATTTAATAGTCCAAAAGAAATTTCAGTACTGTCCAGCAAATAAATATTATTTAGACGAAAGGTATCATCATCCTGAATTTCTACAATTTCAAATAAGCCTGTTTCTTCAGATTTAATAAATAGAGTATTATCTTTTTTTGAATTTCGGCCCATTATTCTTCCTTCTATACCAAAAGCAATTTCAGGTTGGTACAATTCCCTGGGAGCATTGTGAAAAATGTTTTTCCACGAGTAGGCACTCCATCCCTGCGCTAGTAGCAAAAGATCAAGTTCATATTTCTTCCTTCTTTCGTTCTCTGGCGAAAAATACCAGGAAGCATTCTCTATTCTTCCATTTAAATAAGGTTCCAGGTAAAATGCCGAAAAAATGTTGTGTTGCGGATTATAAGCTTTCGTTTCTGAAGGAAGAACAGATACACTTAGCGAAGCATTTTGGGTTGCCGGGGTGGAAGAAAGTTTAATGACCAGGGAATCCCCTTTATTGTTGATCATCTTTCCCGAAAGATTGGATCTTTTTAAATTGTTATCGTTAAAAACCATTCGCTCCAGCACCGGCTGAAGTTTTTCATTAAAGACCGTAACCGTATTTACTCCGGGAAAGAGGGAGTCTTTCCCTACTGCGATATTTGCTTCCAAAGAATTTTCCGGAAACATAAACGCTACATTTTTAATTAAACCATCTTTGTGGATAGCCAGATTAAACCGTTCTTCATTTAAAGAAGCTCTTGTAGCAGCATTACTTTTCACAGAAAAAACAAATTCAGCAGGTCTTTCAGTACTTGTCAGAGCTATTCCGGTCGCTTCAGGTCTTATAATTTTTTGAGAAATTTCCCTGCCATTCTCGGTAGTAAGCAAAATTGTATAATCCTCGTTCCTGAGTGGTTTAAAACTGAATTTAGAAATACCAAACTGATTGGATTTAAAGGTAGTGACGATATTATTATTTGGTCCTACAACCTTTCCGTCGGTAAAGAAAACTCCGGTACCCAGATTATTAATTAGTTTTACTCCTACAGTATTTATTACATCTTCTAAAAGATGTCCTCCCTCAGGTAGTAATTGGAGATCGTATTCCTCGTTAGCAGTAGCTTCCTGTCGCTCTTTTCCAATTATAGTAAAAGGCTGAAAAAAAGAAAGATCCTCGTCAAAATTCCTCATGTAATTGGTAGAAGCTTTCAGCACATAATCTCCCGGTGAAAACTTTTTTGTATCGAGGTCAATAAAACCTGACCCTTTTCCGTCAGAAACCAAGACAGTCTGGGAATCCATATATTTCCCCTTTTCATCAAAAATTTGCACCTGCAGGTTTACTGTTTCCCTGTTTGGAATACTTTTTTTAGGATTATATACATAAGCTGAAAACCACAGATTTTCCTTTGGAACAACTGAAGTTTTATTGAGATGGAGAAAGACTACTTCCCTGTTTAATTGAAAATATTCGAGATATTTTTGTTCCAGGGCTTTAATATCTGAGGGAGCCTGGGCAAAAATGTTGCAATTGAAAATTAAAAAAATTGCTAAAAATGCACGATTAAATTTGTTCAAGAGGTTTTAGATTTGCTTTCGGGAAAGTAGGGTTACCAAAAAAATGAATATTTAAGGATTAAATTTCAGCCGAAGCCACTTCTGCATTACGGTCTATTTTTTTAACGAGTCCCTGCAGCACTTTCCCGGGGCCTACCTCTGTAAAATGGGTAGCACCATCCTTCAGCATATTTTGGACTGACTGGGTCCACTTAACAGGAGCTGTTAACTGGAAGACCAGGTTCTTCTGGATTTCCTCAGGATCGGTTACAGCAAAAGTGCTCACATTCTGGTAGACAGGGCATATAGGTTTATTAAATGTAGTCGCTTCAATGGCCGCAGCAAGTTCCTTACGGGCCGGTTCCATTAAAGGAGAATGAAAAGCGCCACCTACAGGTAAGATCATAGCACGTTTTGCACCGCGTTCTTTAAGATTTTCACAAGCTCTTTCTACTGCTTTTACACTTCCCGATATTACGAGCTGTCCCGGGCAGTTATAATTTGCGGCCACTACAACCCCTTCTGTTTCTGCACAAACTGCTTCCACAAGATGATCTTCAAGGCCTAATACCGCCGCCATTGTAGAAGGCTCCAGTTCACAGGCCTTTTGCATAGCCCTTGCTCTTTTGGAAACCAGTTTTAAGGCAGCCTCGAAATCTATTGTTTTATTGGCAACCAAAGCTGAAAATTCACCCAGGGAATGTCCTGCTACCATATCTGGTTTAAAGGAATCTCCCATTACTTTGGTAAGTATTACAGAATGTAAAAAAATTGCTGGTTGGGTAACTTTAGTTTCCTTTAAATCCTCTGCACTTCCTTCAAACATGATATCTGTAATAGAAAATTCCAGAATTTCGTTTGCTCTTTCAAATAATTCCTGTGCTTCACTGGATTTTTCATAAAGTTCTAATCCCATTCCAGTAAACTGGGCTCCCTGGCCGGGATATATATATGCTTTCATAGTACTTATTTTATAAAGGCTAAAATAGAAATAAAAAAAAAGACCTCATAACTTATAAAGCTATGAGGTTCCTTTTCAAAAAAATTTGTTGGTTATAGATCTAATCTTCCTTTTTCTCCTGTGTCAGATTGCTTACCTGTTATCGTTGAAAGGCCCATCTTAAACAGGGTAATATATTTGTTTTGTTTGGTATCCCAAAAGTAAGCTTCCTTTGGATTTACTTTAATGGCTGTTAGGTTTGGATCATCCACACCTTTAAACCAGGTATCATCGACTTTAGAATAAAGATCTTTTAGAGTTGGTTGATCTGTAGTTACAACAGCCTCTCCATAAATACTAATGAACTCCATGTCACTAGGATCGCTGTAAAGTAACTGCACATTTCTATTTTTAACAATGTTTACATTGTGATCGCTGTTGAGCCCGCTTAAGAACCAGATGTTACCTTCTTTATCTACCCGTTTTGTAGACATAGGGGCAGCACTTATAGGTTGCGAATTAAGATCGGTAAGAAGCATAGCAATACCTATATCTTTAACCAGATCCCTCATTTTTTCTAAAGCTTTTTCATTCGATAAATTCTCTATACTCATAGCGTTTCTGTTTTTTTACAAGATAATGTGTAGAAGCCTCGATTTGCGCTAATAAAGTGCTAAAAGATAAGCTGCTTTTGTTAAAAGATTGAATTAAAGATTTCTGTACCTGTCGAGAATAGCGATAACCCTACTTTGGTAAGCTGCTCCAAAGATGTTGAGGTGAACCAGCAGGTAGTACAGCTGCCATAAAGGAAGCCGTTTTTCAAAATCTTTTTCTAAAGGAAAGTTTTGTTCGTAGGTTTTAAAAATTTCAGCATCGAATCCGCCAAAAAGTTTCATCATCCCAAGATCCATTTCCCGTGGTGCAAATGCCACTGCAGGATCAATTAAACATGGAGCGCCTTTGGCAGTAACAAGATAATTTCCACTCCATAGATCCCCATGTACCAGGGCAGGAGGTTCATCTGGAATTAGTTTATCACATACCTCATCCATAAAATTTGTGTTTCCAAGATCAAAACCGAGGTTTTGTGCCAGGGAAAACTGTGGAAGCAATCGCTGTTTATAATAGAACTTAGCCGCATTTTCTTCCGGATCATTTTTCTGCGGAAGACTGCCAATGTAATTATCACATTCGAAACCGAATACACGAGAAGTGATTTTATGTAGCCCGGCAAGCTTTTCTCCAAATTCTCCAGAAAAATTGGCTGAGGGTCTTCCGGTTTCTATATACTCCATGATGAGATAGGAATATAAATTCTGTTCTCCGGCCGAAACCACCTTGGGGATTTTGAAAATTCCGGATTCCGCCAACCGTTCCAGTCCTTTCTTTTCAGCTTCGAACATTCCGGGGAATTTATTCCGGCTGTTGATCTTGATCACCAGGTTTTCACCGGTTGTGGTTTCTACAAGGAAAACTTCATTTATGTCACCACCCGATAGCCGGCGGCTTTTCTTTAACTGAAAATCTTCGTCATCTGCAATGGATTTTAATAAAGTTGAAAATTCACTATTTACGCTCATAGGTTAAATAAGTAAAAGCGTAATCGTGGCGCTCATCTTTATCATGGAATTCTTCAGCGGTGAGTTTCCATTTGTTCTCATCAATATTCGGAAAAAAAGTATCTGCATCAAAAGTACCGTGAACTCGTGTGAGCTCAATTTTATCTGCATGATCAATGGCCATTTTGTAGATTTCCCCACCGCCAATAACAAAAGGTTGTGGATCCTCACTACTAACTTCTATAGCTCTTTCCAGGGAATGAACCACTATGACCCCTTCTTTTTTGTAATCCTCCTGCCTGGTAAGAACCACGTGTGTGCGGTTTGGTAGTTTATCGGGGAAAGAATTAAAGGTTTTCCTTCCCATGATGATATGGTGTCCTGTGGTGAGCCTTTTAAATCGTTTAAAATCATCGGGTAAGTGCCATACAAGATCATTATCTTTTCCCAAAGCATTATTTTCCCCGGCAGCAGCAATTAAAGTCAGCATTTCTTAAAATTTTCTATTATTGGAATCGTCAATATTATTTCTGTAATTGGGATTTTCCGGTTTTCCCGAAGAATCTCCAAAATGTGGTTCATCATCCCTGGTTCTGTCAATCGCAGGGCGGGAACTTCTGGTTGGAAGGGGGTGATCTCTTTCAACTTTAGTCTCCAGTTCAGCAATTCTTTCTCTTTGCTTTTTAACCAGTTTTTCAATCTGCCGGTTTTCCCATTCTTTTCCCATAAAATTGCTGGTGATAAAGACATTAATGGCGTGTATTAAAAAGAAAAAGGTCCATATGATAATTGCGAGAACAAACCAGTCATACCCTAAAGGAGTAAAGTCTTCCCGGTACCCGATCACAACATTAAGAACAATAAGAATTACTGCCCCAACAAGAAATATTACAAAGTGTTGAAACAGCCTTTTTTTCTGTTTGGTCCTTCGGCGGGCGTTTTCATAAAGTTCACGTTGTTCTGCATCGAGTTTGGAGGTGTTTTTCTTTTGAGAAAACATATATTGAAGTACTTTAGTGTATTTCCAAATTTAATTATTTTTTATCCGAATGTTAAATGCTTATGAAGAATTTAAGAAAACCCTTTCCTGTTCTAAAACAATATACATACCTCAATACGGCCGCATCGGGTTTATTATCTGAAAAGGTTTTTGAATTTCGCCAGGATCACGATCTGGATTTTTTAATTTCAGCAAGTATCTTAAAAGAGAAACAGGGTGAGCTTTTAACCGGCGTAAGAGAATCTGTTGGCTCTTTTTTTAACTGTGCTGCGAACCGGGTGGCCCTGGTCCCGAATTTTTCTTACGGATTCAACAATCTTCTGGAAGGAATTGAAAAAGATAAAAGTTTCCTTTTATTGGAATGTGATTATCCCTCTGTGAACTGGGCAGTGACTTCCAGGAATTTTCAGGTTCAAAAAGCTTCAATAAATGATAACCTGGAAGCCAATATCGAAGAGGCTTTGGAAAGGTATAAGCCCGATTTCTTTGCCTTCAGCATTGTGCAGTATATAAACGGAATTAAACTTTCAATACCATTTCTCAAGAATTTAAAGCAAAAATTTCCCAATACCCTTTTTATTGCAGATGGTACTCAATATTGCGGAACCGAAATTTTTGATTTTTATGCTTCAGGCCTGGATGTGGTTATTTGCAGTTGCTATAAATGGTTAAATGCAGGGTATGGAAATGCATTTATGCTTTTCCATGAATCGGCCCCTGAGAAGATAGCCCCCAAAACCTCCGGCTTTAACTCCCTGCAGGGAAAATACAAAGCCCACGAAGGAAATTTCATAGGTAAGTTTGAACCGGGACATCAGGACACCCTTAATTTTGGAAGCCTGCAGGTTGCGCTTCGGCTTCAGAAAGAGACAGGCAGGGAATTAATAGAAGAAAGGGTCAAGAATTTATCAAAACTTGCCAAAAAGGAATTTTCAGAAATGGGATTACTTCAGGAAATAGTGGAAAAAAGGGAGGAACATTCTTCGATTTATAATATTAAAGGTGGCGATAAATTATATCAACAATTGCGTGGCGAGG
>CAZXEY010000033.1:0-18000 GCA_964639695.1 uncultured Antarcticibacterium sp.
AGATACGCTCATTGCGATTAAAAATAAACCGCAAAAAATTATGTTTTTCATTTTTAAAAAATTTTGATTGATGAATGAATGATAACTAAATAATAATAATGATGATGATGATAATCTTATGCAAAGATATATCTAAAAAAAAGTAGTATGCAAAACAAAGTAGCTAAATTTTAAGGTTAGGCAAAAAAATCTTCCTTGCGGGAAGATTTTAAGAAATAGGTGTATAAAAAGTTACATTCCGGTCCTAATCGCTTCTACGGGATCTAACTTGGATGCAGAAATTGCAGGAATAATTCCCGATATTAATCCTATAACTGCAGAAACTGCAGTTCCCAGGAACATATTCCAGGGGGATAATACAAAATCAAACTCTCCGGTAAACATCGAAGCCACCATAGATACTATCCAAACCAGGAAAAGTCCAATTAGTCCCCCAATTACAGAAAGTATTACCGCTTCAAACAAGAACTGAAAAAGGATAAATTTATTTTTAGCTCCCAAAGATTTCTGTATTCCTATCAAATTCGTTCTCTCCTTCACACTAACGAACATAATATTCGCAATCCCAAAACCTCCAACTAACAGGGAAAATCCGCTAATGATAAGTCCGATGAAATTCATCTGCCCGGTGATATTATCTATAAATTCTGTAAATCCTTTTAATTCATTGACAAAAAAATTTTCAATCTCACCCGGTTTGAGGCCCCGGTAGGTCCTTAAGCTTTGTTTGAGCAAAGCAATAAATTCGGCACTGTCAATGCCTTCTTCAGGTTTAATTATAATTTGTGGAAATGTATTTCTATTATTATCGCCATAGATACGGCGAACAATATTTACCGGGATAATGGCTGCTTCATCTTTAGAATTTCCAAAGAGATTGGAACCTTCTTTCTCAAGGATCCCAATTACGCTAAATTTTCGCCCATACATCCTAACTTCTTTTCCTATAGGATCAACATCACCAAAAAGATTGGTAGCTATGGTTTTCCCTAAAACAACCACAGGGGATCCACTTACAGATTCTGATTCGTTAAAGAATCGTCCCTCCTCCAGTTCCAGCGCTTCAATTTCATAATACCCGTTGGTTACCGCTCCTATATCGACCTGGGTAGCAGTTTTTTCACCATATTTTATATTCTCCCGCGGCACATTCATTACAAAACTAACCGCTTCAATATTTGAAACATTCCTGTCTATAAATTGGAATTCATCGTAGCTCATATCGGGAAACTGCTCCCTTTTCCAACTTGGAACCTCTGTAGGACCAAAGGAATAGCGCATTAAAATGATCGTGCTGTTATCAAGTGAGCTAAGGCTTCCTTTAATTTCCTTCTCCAGGGAATCAACTGCAGCAAGAACAGCAATAATTGAAAAAATTCCAATGGTAACACCTAATAGCGAAAGGAAAGTACGGAGCTTGTTGTTCCGCAATGCATTAATGGCAAAAGTGAAACTTTCCGATAAAAGCCTTAAATAAATAATCATAGTAAAACCAGGTGTTTTGCGACAGTTATTAATAAGACGCAGGCAAGTAATTTTCGTTACAATTATTTTTAGAAATAAACCTGCAGATCTTTAAATTCTATAGTGATTTAATTACTTTTGCAACTTTAACAATGACATAACAATGAGCGATTTAAAATTAGCCAAATCTGCACTTATCTCGGTATTTAGCAAAGATGGGCTGGCCCCCCTCGCAAAAAAACTTGATCAACTGGGAATTACTATTTATTCTACCGGTGGAACAGAAAAATTTTTAAGAGATCTTGGAATTTCTGTAGTACCTGTAGAAGATATTACTTCTTACCCGTCAATTTTAGGAGGAAGGGTAAAGACGCTTCATCCAAAAGTTTTTGGAGGTATTTTAAACAGACAGGATAATGAAAGTGATGTAGCGGAAATGAACGAATTTAAAATTCCGCAAATAGACATTGTCATTGTAGATCTTTATCCTTTTGAAAAAACAGTAGCTTCGGGTGCTTCGGAAAATGATATTATTGAAAAAATTGATATTGGTGGAATTTCCCTGATTCGTGCTGCAGCCAAAAATTTTAAAGATGTGATTTGTGTTCCTTCAGTTGAAGATTATTCTGAATTTTCAGATATTATTTCAGGAAATAACGGGATGACTACGCTGGAAGAAAGAAAGAGATTTGCTGCCAAATCCTTTAAAATTTCCTCACATTACGATACTGCAATCTTCAATTTCTTTAATTCTGAAGAAAAGGTGTTTAAGCAGAGTTTCAATTCGGGAAAAGAATTGAGATATGGTGAGAATCCTCATCAAAAAGGAACTTTCTACGGGGATTTTAATGAAGTATTTGACCAACTACACGGGAAGGAGTTATCGTATAACAACCTGCTGGATGTTGATGCCGCTGTAAACCTGATGAATGAATTTAAAAACGACGCTCCCACTTTTGCAATTTTAAAACACAACAATGCCTGCGGTCTTGCACAGCGGGAAACAGTTTACAAGGCTTACGTTGATGCTTTAGCGGGAGATCCAGTTTCAGCTTTTGGGGGAGTACTTATAAGTAATGTGGAAATTGATGAAAAAACTGCTGAAGAAATCCACAACTTATTTTGTGAAGTGGTAATTGCACCCGGCTATTCAGGAAATGCTTTACAAATTCTTCAGGAGAAGAAAAACAGAATTATTTTAAAACAAAATGAAACTGCACTGCCTGAAATATTGGTTCGCACGTGTTTAAACGGTGTTCTGGTTCAGGATAGAGATCATAAAACAGATTCTTTGGAAGATCTTTCGGTGGCAACCGATAAAAAACCAGGAGATAAAGAATTAAACGACCTGATTTTTGCTTCTAAGATTTGCAAACACACAAAATCTAATACAATCGTATTGGCGAAAAACAAACAATTACTGGCAAGTGGAACTGGCCAAACATCAAGAGTAGACGCTTTGCGTCAAAGTATTGATAAAGCCCGATCCTTTAATTTCGATCTTGATGGCGCTGTTATGGCCAGTGATGCATTTTTCCCGTTTCCAGATTGCGTGGAGATTGCAGGAAACGCAGGAATTACTGCAGTTATACAACCCGGTGGATCTATAAAAGACCAGTTAAGTATTGATTACTGTAACCGTAATAATATTGCGATGGTAATGACTGGAATCCGCCATTTTAAACATTAATTTTTACTACATTTACCTAACCTCAACAAACGTACTATGGGATTTTTTGATTTTCTCATTGAAGAAATTGCAATAGATTTAGGAACTGCCAATACCCTCGTAATCCATAACGATAAAGTTGTGGTTGACAGCCCATCTATTGTCGCCCGGGATAGAACCACGGGAAAAATTATCGCTGTGGGAAAAGAAGCTGCTATGATGCAGGGAAAAACTCACGAAAATATTAAAACAATCCGCCCTTTAAAAGATGGGGTAATTGCAGATTTTGATGCCAGTGAAAAAATGATAAGTATGTTTATCAAAGAAATTCCGGCATTGAAGAAGAAAATGTTCACTCCTGCTTTAAGAATGGTTATTTGTATCCCTTCGGGAATTACAGAAGTGGAGATGCGTGCCGTAAAAGAAAGTGCAGAGAGAGTAAACGGAAAAGAGGTTTACCTTATTCACGAACCTATGGCTGCGGCAATAGGAATTGGTGTGGATATTATGCAGCCAAAAGGAAATATGATCGTGGATATAGGAGGTGGAACTACCGAAATTGCAGTAATTGCCTTAGGGGGAATTGTATGTGATAAATCTATTAAAATTGCCGGTGACGTTTTTACAAACGACATCGTTTACTATATGCGCACCCAACATAACCTTTATGTAGGGGAACGCACTGCTGAAAAAATTAAAATTCAAATTGGAGCTGCAACCGAAGACCTTGAAGTTCCACCAGACGAAATGAGCGTCCAGGGACGGGACCTTTTAACAGGAAAGCCAAAGCAGGTCCAGATCTCTTACCGCGAAATTGCAAAAGCATTAGACAAATCTATTCTAAGAATAGAAGACGCGGTGATGGAAACTTTATCTCAAACTCCACCAGAGCTTGCTGCAGATATCTATAATACCGGGATTTATCTTGCCGGCGGTGGATCGATGCTAAGAGGACTGGATAAAAGATTATCAATTAAAACAGATTTACCCGTTTACATTGCCGAAGATCCACTACGGGCCGTTGTTCGCGGTACCGGAATTTGCCTTAAAAACCTGAGCCGTTATAAGGGGATATTGATAAAGTAGGAGCAGACTTATGCAGCAGATATTTAATTTTCTTATCCGCAATAAGAATAACATCTTATTCCTGTTGCTGTTAGGGGTATCTCTATTTTTAACTATCCAATCCCATTCTTTTCACAAAAGTAAATTCATTAGTTCTGCTAATTACGTTACCGGTGGCATCTACAAATGGGCCAATAACATTCAGTCTTATTTTCACCTGGATGACTATAATCAGCGGCTACTGGAAGAAAATAAACAGCTTCGGAATCTCGTGGCAAACATCAAAGATACTGTTGGAAATGAACTACAGGTGGATTCCTTAAAGTTTGAGGGTATTTATGAGTTCAGGACTGCCAGGGTAATTAATAATAACTATTCCAAAGTAGATAATTATATCACATTGGACAAAGGGGCAAAGGCAGGATTGAAAAAGGAATATGGGGTAATTACCAGCCAGGGAATTGTAGGTATTGTGGACCAGGTTTCTCCCAATTACACCAGGGTGATTTCTATCTTAAATAGTAACTCCAGGATCAACGCCCAGCTAAAGTCCACCAATCACTTTGGTTCACTTATCTGGAATGGTAAAAATCCTAATGTGGTTCAGCTTATTGATGTGCCAAGGCAGGCACCGGTTCAAAAAGGAGATACAATTATTACAGGAGGACGCTCCCTTATTTTCCCACAGGGAATACCTATTGGAAGTATTACTGATTTTACTCTGGACCAAACCGGTAGCTATTATACAATTGATATAGAATTATTTAATGATATGACCAATATTGGCCATGTTTATATTATTGAAAACAAAAATAAAGAAGAAATAAAAGCTCTCGAAGCAGTCAATGACTAACACAATTATAATAAACGCCCTCAGGTTTATCCTTCTTATTTTGTTACAGGTTCTGCTGCTTAACAATATCAATTTTTTAGGATATGTGAATCCCTACCTGTATGTGCTGTTTCTTATTTTGTATCCCTTCAACACTCCCCAAACCTTATTTATTTTTGTTGCTTTTCTTTTAGGTATAACTATTGATACTTTTGAAGACAGCGGGGGAATCCATGCTGCCGCAAGTATATTTATAGCCTATATAAGGCCGGCAATTTTAAGATTCTCGTTTGGTATAAGTTATGATTATCAAACTGTAAAGCTTTCTACTACGCCTTATGGCGCAAGAGTAGGTTATGTTTTAATATTGGTTTTTTTGCATCATTTAGTATTATTTATTTTGGAAATGTTTGATTTCTCTCATTTCTTCCTTATTCTGAAAAAAACATTTTTTTCCGGAGTTTTTACTACTCTGTTGGTCCTAATCAGCTTAACTTTGTTTAAACCAAAAAGACGATGAGAAGACTCTTACTTTATATAATTATTCTTACTACAGGAGTAATTTTTATAGCACGACTTTTCTATCTGCAGGTGCTGGATGAATCCTTTGTGCGATTATCTGAAGATAATGCGATAAAGGTTGTTTATGATTATCCGCAGCGGGGTTATATATTCGACAGGAATGGAAAACTTCTTGTTTCAAATCAGCCCTCTTATGATGTAATGGCAATTCCGCGTAATGTAAAGGCATTTGACACCGCCGAATTTTGTCGGATTTTGAGCATTACTCCAGAGCAGGTTGCGCTTCGGTTAGACAAGGCTAAGATCTACTCTCCCCGCCTACCGTCTATTATAGTACCACAGCTTACAAAATCGGAATACGCATACCTTCAGGAGAAAATGCGAAACTATCCCGGTTTTTACATCCAAAAGCGTTCGTTGAGAGATTACCAGACTCAGAGTGCAGCAAATGTTTTGGGTTATATTACGGAAGTCAACAGGAAAATTGTTACTGATAATCCCTATTACATTTCCGGAGATCTTATAGGAAAACAAGGAGTAGAAGGGTATTACGAAGAATTACTGCGTGGTGTTAAAGGTGTAAAATATATTCAAAAAGATAGGTTTAACCGTGATATTGGTGCTTTTAAAGGAGGAATCTACGACACGCTTCCTCAAAAAGGAAAAGATATTACCATAACTATCGATGCTGAGCTACAGGCGTATGGAGAACTGCTTATGGAAAACAAATGGGGAGGAATTGTTGCCATAGAACCTGGGACGGGAGAAATTCTCTCTCTGGTTACCGCTCCGTCTTATGATCCTGCAATGTTGGTAGGAAGAAAAAGATCCCCAAATTTCACAGAGCTTTATAATGACCAAAAAGCACGTCCTTTATACGACAGGGGATTACTGGCTGAATATCCTCCGGGATCTCCGTTTAAAACTATCAATGCTCTTATAGCTTTACAGGAAAATGCTGTCACTACAAATGATCGTTTTTACTGCAGCGGAGGTTATGTTTATGGAAGAGGCCGAAAAATGGGATGTCACCCACATGCCAGCCCTCTGGATATGATACCGGGAATTGCCCAATCCTGTAATGCCTATTTTGCTAATGTGTACCGCCGGATTGTGGAAAAATATCCAACCCCGCAGGAAGGTGTGGATGCCTGGGCAAATCACCTGAAAAGTTTCGGGTTAGGTGGTTATCTTGGATCTGACCTTTCCACTGGAAGACCTGGTAAGATCCCGACTTCTGAATATTACAATAAGATCTACGATTACCCTACCTACAAATGGTTCTCAACTGCCACCCTATCTAATGCAATTGGGCAGGGCGAGGTTTTAATGACTCCAATTCAACTGGCTAATATGACGGCTGCCATTGCAAACAGAGGTTGGTTTTATACTCCTCATATTTTAAAAGAGGTAGAAGGAAGGCCGATTAAGGATAAAGAATTTACACAAAAAAGACACACTACCATTGAACCACGCCATTTTGG
Source organism: uncultured Antarcticibacterium sp. (assembly GCA_964639695.1). Taxonomy (GTDB): domain Bacteria; phylum Bacteroidota; class Bacteroidia; order Flavobacteriales; family Flavobacteriaceae; genus Gillisia. The sequence continues at coordinate 7,037 of CAZXEY010000033.1, forward strand.
ACCGGTAATAGAAGGAATGCATCAGGTTTATAAAGCAGGTACTGCCTCCACTCTTCAAATCCCCGGAATTGAAATTGCAGGTAAAACCGGTACTGCAGAAAACTTTACCAAAATTGGTGGTAAACGGGTTCAGTTAACCGACCATTCAATTTTCATCGCCTTTGCTCCTGTCGATGATCCTAAAATTGCCATTGCCGTATTTGTCGAAAATGGATATTGGGGTGGTAGATATGCCGGGAGGATTGCAGGTTTAATGATTGAAAAATATCTTAAAGGAAGTATTACAAGAACTGATATGGAGAAATGGATCCTCACACACAGCTTGGAAGAAGAATACGAAAAACCATATACAGGAGAACCTTTTAGAATTAATCAATAAGAATGTCCAGATCTATTTCCCAGTTTGACTGGGTCACCATTTTAATTTATTTTTTGCTGGTTTGCATAGGTTGGGTGAATATCTATTCGGCATCTCTTGACGATACAGCCACCTCTTTTTTTGATATCGACCAGATTTACGTAAAGCAAATGCTGTTTATCGTTCTAAGCCTCTTCCTTATCATTATTCTTCTTTCCCTGGAAGTCAAATTTTATGAACGCTTTGCCAGTATAATCTATATATTCTCGCTACTCCTTTGTATAGGCTTATTTTTCTTCGGAAAAACAATTAACGGGGCAACCTCATGGTATGCAATAGGCAGTTTTACGATACAGCCTGCAGAATTCGCAAAAGCCGCAACTGCACTAGCTCTTGCCAAGTTTTTGGGAGACATTCAAACAAGCATTAAGAATTTTTCCACCCAATTAAGAGCTTTCCTAATTATTTTACTTCCGGCTATGATCATTTTGCCGCAACCTGATGCGGGAAGTGCCCTGGTTTATTCGGCATTTTTATTTCCCCTTTACAGGGAAGGATTACCGGGGTTTTATCTGGCAGTAGGATTTGCTGCAGTAGCCCTGTTTGTTTTCACCCTGCTGTTTGGCCCGCTGTATATGGCCATTGCTGTAGGAGTTATAGCTGTACTTAGTTTACTTCAAAAACGCAGAAACAGGCCCTCTTATGCAATTCTCCTGCTTGGGATTATTTCTGCAGTTGGATTTTCTTACTCTGTAGATTACATTTTCGAAAATGTTTTTGAGCAACGCCACAGGGACAGGTTCAATATTGTTCTGGGCCAGGAGGTAGATTCAAAAGGAATAGGGTATAATACCAACCAAAGTGAGATTGCCATAGGAAGCGGCGGCTGGCTGGGAAAAGGCTGGACAGAAGGCACCCAAACGAAAGGAAGGTTTGTTCCCGAGCAGGATACAGATTATATTTTTAGTACGGTAGGGGAAGAATGGGGATTCTTTGGAGCCTCTCTGGTGGTTTTGCTATTTGTACTGTTACTGTTACGACTTCTATATCTCGCCGAGCGCCAAAGATCGCAGTTTAACCGGGTTTATGGTTACAGCGTAGCTGGAATCATATTTGTGCATTTTATGGTCAATATTGGGATGGTTATAGGAATATTCCCAACGGTGGGAATTCCGCTCCCATTCTTTAGCTATGGAGGTTCCGGGCTCTGGGGCTTCACAATTCTCCTTTTCATATTTATCAAGCTGGATGGAGAGAGAATGTCCAACTGGTAATAAATTTTTCCTTCTATCCTGATTTTTTATCTGTTTCGGTTTGTCATTTCCGGATTTAATTTGTGTTATTTCTTTCCAGAATTTAGAAGGTGTCTCACAATTTAATAAGTCATCTTATAATCTGTAATAGAACTAACAGCTGTGAAGTAGGAGAAAAAAAATTTTATATAAAAGTCATCGGGAAATATCCATTATCCTTAAAGTATTATTGAATCAGCTTCAGGAGAGTTATTTAAATCATTAAATACAGCGATCCATCATCAGTAAAACAGCTGCTACCAATAAGATTAGTGCGGGATAAACGTACTTTCTTTTCATAGGATAATTTTCTTCAAATTTAAGAATAACTTCCGAAGCTAAAGAGCATAAAAAAACGCTTCAGGAGATTCCCTGAAGCGCTTTTTTATTTCGATCCCTATTTACTGACGGATTTCCGCTAGCTTGGATTTCTTTATATTATTAACTTTAATATCATCAAGAACATTAATCGCTTCCTCTATATACACATCGCTGGTTAAATTCTTGCGCCATCTTTCTCTTTTTTCTTTAAGAGTCGTATCAGTTTTAAAAAGCTCCTGCTCGTAAGGCAAAGACTCATAGGTAAGGTTGGACGAATATTTATTTATTGCGTTAAACCTTTTTGCATCTTCTTCAGAAAGTTTTCTCTGCTGCTGGTACTCATTAAAATTAAGAGAATAGGTTTCCTCATCCCTTTGATTTTTTATCCATTTAGCGTTTTCAGCAATTAAATTCAATTGCTCGCTTTGAGACATTCTCGCATTGCTCTTTTCGATCACATCGTCATAGTCAATATAACCATCCCAGGTTTGGTATTTTGCAGCTTTGATCTGATCCCAGGGAAGTGGATTTTCATAATCCTTTTCCCCTATATCAATAAAACTGTACCTGTCCGGCACCACAACATCACTCTTTACACCTTCCAGCTGAACAGATCCCCCGTTCACCCTGTAATATTTTTGGGTAGTTAATTTTAGAGCACCAAGGTCTCCATATTCATTGCTACGAACCGTCTGGTTTAGATCTATCACGTTTTGAACAGTTCCTTTACCGTAAGTTTGCTTACTACCAATGATAATTGCTCTCTTATAATCCTGCATTGCAGCCGCTAATATTTCTGAAGCTGAAGCAGATAATTCATTTACCAAAATTACAAGAGGACCATCCCAAACGATGCTGGGATCTTTATCTTCCAGGACCTCGCTTTTATCTGATTTCGATTTTACCTGAAGTATAGGACCTTTATCTATAAATAAACCGGCAATATCCACAACGGTTTGAAGAGAACCACCACCATTGTTTCTCAGGTCAATAACAAGACCTTCCATTCCTTCTTTTTTCAATCGTATGATCTCCTGTTTAACATCAGATGCTGCATTTCTTTCAGCATAATTTTCCATACTAAAGTAAAATTTCGGAAGGTTGATCAATCCAAATTTCCTATTGTTCTTCTCAACAATAGCAGATTTCGCATAAGTTTCCTCCAGCTCCACTACATCACGTGTAATGGTTATATCTTCAATATTACCAAGGACTTTCTTTCTAACAGTTAAAGTAACTTTAGAATCCTTAGGGCCTTTTATTAAATTAACTGCATCATCAAGTCTCATTCCAACAACACTCACAGGATTTTCTTCATTTTCCTGACGTACTTTTAATATCACGTCCCCTTCACTTAATTTATCACTCATCCAGGCGGGTCCACCAGATATAACTTCCATGATGGTTATGTTGTCGCTTTTCTTCTGAAGCCTTGCTCCTATTCCTTCCAGTTTCCCGGACATTGCAATATCAAAACGATCTTTATCCTGTGGAGCGAAGTAAAAAGTATGAGGATCAAACTCTTCAACTATTGCATTTACATAAACCGAAAAATAGTCTTTACGCTCAAGTTCCTCACTAAAGTCAAAATATTCATCTATTGCTGTTAAAGTAGATTCGCGTGCTTCTTTTTCCAGTTCAGCATCGGTCTTCTTCTTTTTATTCACATCGCTGGCAGCAACAGCCTTTTTTTCCTCTGCATCTCCTTCGTTATCCATATCATCAGAAGAAATTTTATTACCTTCCTGCTCCTGTTTTAAATCGTAGTAAGTTCCAAGAGTGTTAAACTTCAACTGTTTTCTCCAGCGATCCTTAAGCTCTTCTCTTGAACTAACATATCCAATTTCGTCGTAGTTGGTATTTATTTTTTCACCTTCAGTAAAATCAAAAGGCTCTGCTAAGATCTCTTTATAAATATCTCTTACCTCCGCCATTCTTTTCTGAAGTCTCTCGTGAGTAAGATTAAAGAAGGCAAGATCCCTGTTCTTTATCTGGTCATCAATTTGAGTTTCAAACGCAGCAAATTCCTTTATATCCTCTTCATAAAAAAATCTTTTAAGAGGATCTATAGCATTCAAATAATCCTTATAAACTTCTTTAGAGAAATCGTCGTTAATATTTTTGGCGTCATAATGTCCACGTTCAAGCACATAAGTTATCAGGTCTACTAATAATTTGTCCTTATTAGGGTCATTAGCTTGTTGTTTAGTTGTAAAGCTGCATGAAGCTACTGCCATTAGCAGCACCAACACTAAAATTTTGTAATTCCTAATCATAAACCGCTTTATTTTCATCTTATTATTCACCAAAATATATAAAAAACTATGCCATTAATAACAATTTGAGATATTAATTTGTAAGACGCCTAAGATAAGCTTTCCTTTGGAAAATATTATTTTAGCAACATCAAAAATCTTTATGATGCCTCAGAAAAAACCTCTTATTCTGGTTACTAACGACGATGGAATTACGGCTCCCGGTATACGAACCCTTATAGAAGTAATGAAAGAACTGGGCGAGGTGGTAGTAGTTGCCCCTGATAGTCCCCAAAGCGGAATGGGTCATGCCATTACCATTAGTGACACTTTATTTTGTGACCCTGTTATTCTGGAGGATACTAAAGACCATAAAGAATTTCGCTGCTCGGGCACTCCTGCAGATTGTGTGAAAATTGCCACCCAGGAAATCCTTAAAAGAAAACCAGACCTGTGCGTTAGCGGGATCAATCATGGATCCAATTCTTCAATTAACGTAATATATTCGGGAACCATGAGTGCTGCTGTAGAAGCTGGCATTGAAGGAATTCCGGCAATAGGTTTCTCTTTAAATGATTATTCACTTACTGCAGATTTTGGTCCCTGCAAAAAATTTGTAAAAGCAATAACAGAAAGCGTATTAAAAAACGGACTTCCCAAAGGAGTGGTTCTAAACGTGAACCTTCCCAAGTTAAAGGAAAAGGAAATAAAAGGAATTAAAGTGTGCCGGCAGGCAAAAGCTTACTGGGAAGAAGAATTCGACAAAAGAACAAATCCCCAGGGAAGGGATTATTATTGGTTAACAGGAAAATTTGTTAGTGAAGATAAAGGTGAGGATACAGATGAGTGGGCGCTGCACAATGGATTTGTTTCCGTGGTTCCCGTGCAGTTTGATCTTACTGCTCATCATTTTATTCAGGATTTAAACAGCTGGGATTTGAATGATTAAAACTCAGGTTTTTGTAGGCTTTCTTGTGGGAATTGCTGCCAATTTTATTGGTATGATGCTTTATATCCTCATTTTAACAGACCTAGACTTAGCCACTGCTTTCCGGGATGCCTCACAAAATGGCTACCTGGGTAAAATTATTGCCCTGGGCGCTGCACTAAATTTTTTACCGTTTTTTCTGTTCCTCAAAAAGAAGATGGATTATCATGCCAGAGGTGTTTTACTGGCAACAGTGGTCATGGCTGTAGTGCTCGCAATAATTAAGATAGCATAACCGATGAAATATTATTTAATAGCAGGAGAAGCATCGGGAGATTTACACGGCTCCAACCTAATGAAGGCGCTTAAGAAAAAAGATCCTGAGGCAGATTTCAGGTTCTGGGGAGGAGATTTAATGGAAAAGGAAGCCGGTAAACCGGTAAAACATTATCGCGAACTGGCTTTTATGGGATTCCTGGAGGTGATCTTAAACCTTAGAACAATCCTTAGGAATATATCATTTTGTAAAAAAGACATTGCCGCTTATCAACCCGATGTTTTAATTTTTATTGATTACCCCGGTTTTAATTTAAGAATCGCAAAGTGGGCAAAGGAAAATAACATTCCTACACATTTTTATATTTCGCCACAAATCTGGGCCTGGAAAGAAAGCAGGATATCAGATATTAAGCGGGACATTGACCAACTGTATGTGATCCTTCCGTTTGAGAAGGATTTTTATGAAGACAAACATAATTTCCCGGTACATTTTGTAGGACATCCTTTAATTGACGCAATTGCCAATTATAGTTTACCCGATCCCAGGGAATTCCGGAAGCATCATCAACTGGACGAAAGGCCAATAATTGCATTACTTCCCGGCAGCAGAAAACAGGAAATTTCAAAAATGCTGGAAATTATGCTCAGCATCACCGGTGCCTTTAAGGATTATCAATTTATAATAGCAGGAGCTCCAAGCCAGGATAAAGAATTCTATTCGAAGTTCATCAGGAAGAAAAACGTGCACCTGGTAATGAATAAGACTTATGATGTTTTAAGTTTATCTACTGCGGCATTGGTTACATCGGGAACGGCCACTTTAGAAACTGCTTTGTTTAAAGTCCCCGAGGTGGTTTGTTATAAAGGCAGTGCCATCTCCTATCAAATCGCCAAGAGAATAATAAATCTGGACTATATTTCTCTCGTAAACCTGATCATGGAAAAGGAGGTTGTGAAGGAGCTTATTCAAAACGATTTCAACCGGAAAAATTTAACGAAAGAATTGAAAAAAGTTTTGGAAAAAGAACAAAGAGAAACGATTTTTGAGAATTATTTCGAACTGGAAAAAAAGCTTGGCGGTGCAGGAGCCAGTGAAAAAACCGCCGCGTTGATATTCAACTCTGTAAAAGGATCTGATTAAATGAAAAAAGCCCCCTTGAAACTCCCGCTGATTCTAATCCTACTATTGCTGCTTTCCTCTTGTGGAACTTCTAAAAGATTTTCTGGAAGGGATTTTGAAAGAGAGAAAATTACTAAACTGCCCCCACCGGAAAATTTTATAAAGACTGCACCTGTAGAAGTCGCACCCGAAGATAACAGGGTTTACAATATAACTTCTTTTGCAAAAGATTTTGAAGGGACGCGTTACAAGTATGGAGGTACTACCCGCGATGGGATGGATTGCTCGGGCCTCGTATATCTTTCATTTCAAAATGAAAATATCCCCTTACCCCGTTCCTCGAAAGATATGGCACACGAGGGAGAACGTCTTTCTCTTGTGGAAGTGAATGTTGGAGATCTTCTGTTTTTTGAAACCGATAAGAATAAGAAAGTAATTAATCACGTTGGCCTTGTGGTAGAAATCCAGCCGGGACACATTCTCTTTATCCATTCAACCACGTCCCGCGGGGTTATAATTTCTTCTCTTGCAGAAGATTACTGGCTTGAACATTTTGTAATGGCAAGGCGGGTGATCTAAAATTGTAGTATCTTGATTGTACTAATCGATCAGGATCACCATGCTGAATTTCGCTGTTGTAAAACTTTCTCTTTGCGTCGTTCTGGGTATTATCCTGGGGTTTTATTTCCGGTTTCCTGTTGAAGATCTGTTGGTATGGGGTACAACTATTTTTCTCCTTTTTATCTTTACTTTTTTCCGTAGCAGGAAACTATTATTCCCTGATCCTTTCTTCGGAATTGCAACTTTCTTAATTTTTATTTTCCTCGGAATTTTTACCACTTCTGTAAATCTTCCCGAGAACCAGCCGAAGCATTATATCAATATTGTTGATTCTTCTTCTGAAGATCTTTTAACCGGAAAGATTGTTGAAAAACTAAAACCCACACTTTTCCAGGATAAGTTTGTTATTGTTGCCAACACCTGGGGAAGCAGGAACATTACCGGTAAGATCCTGTTGAATATTAATACGGATGTTAAGAATGACAAATTTAAAATTGGAGATATCGTGGCTGTACCGGCAAAATTTTCTGCCGTCAATTCGCCCCTTAATCCGCACCAGTTCGATTATGCCAAATATCTCGAAAACCAAAGGATCCTGCGGCAAATAAATATTCAGCCTGGAGAATTAAAAATATTAGAAGCAGAAAGCAAAGGTTTACTGGCATTTGCAGGGAAGATAAGAGAGAAAATTATTTTAGAACTAAAAGCATCTGAACTGAAAAAGGAAGAGCTGGCAATTATTCAGGCTTTGTTGCTGGGGCAAAGGCAGGACATTTCCAAAGAAGTTTATGAGCATTATGCTGCTGCAGGTGTCATCCATATCCTGGCTTTATCAGGTTTACATGTGGGTATAATTCTCCTCATCTTAAGCCGGATCCTGCAACCCCTTGAAAAAATTAAAAACGGTAAAACGTTCAAAGTTATTCTCATCCTGTTGCTGCTGTGGTCTTACGCTGTTGTTGCTGGACTTTCTCCATCCATTGTCCGTGCTGTAACGATGTTTTCGTTTCTTGCCGTAGGAATGCAGATTAACAGGCGCACAAATGCTTTAAACACGCTTTTCATGTCGCTGTTGGTGCTTTTACTAATAAACCCCCACTTCCTACTGCACGTGGGATTTCAGCTAAGCTATGCGGCTGTTTTTGCTATTATATTAATTCAGCCTCATCTTTATAAACTCCACGAACCTAACCATAAGGTCACCAAGTACTTTTGGGGAATATTTACTGTTACCATTGCAGCCCAGATTGGAGTGCTGCCATTGAGCCTTTTCTACTTTCACCAGTTTCCCGGCTTGTTCTTTTTATCTAACCTCCTGATACTCCCATTCCTGGGAATTATCCTGGGATTAGGCCTGCTGATAAGTTTTCTTGCTATTGCAGATCTTCTTCCAGGTTTTCTAACCGAAATCTATGGATGGATGATCTCAACCCTTAACAATTTCGTTTCCTGGATAGCCTCTAAAGAAGAGTTTCTGTTTGAAGATATCTATTTCTCCCTCCTGCTTTGCCTTAGCTTTTACCTGCTCATTTTATCTGTGATATCTTTTATAAGAGTTCCCAGGTACAAGCATTTTATTCCGGTTTTAATAGCTGTAATAGTTGTGCAGGCAGTTTTTATTTTTGAAGAAAAAAGAGCCCATCAAAACGAAGCAGTGATTTTTCACAAAAGCCGCAATTCCATCATAGGTTTTAAAAAAGGCAAAAATCTTCAGCTTTTTCACGATCTTGATAGTTTGGAAGCATTACCAACTTTTTTAAAAAACTATAAAACCGAAAGTAATATTGTATCGGTTGAAGAAGCCAATCTTCAGAATGTCCTGCATTTTGAAGATAACAGGATCCTGGTGATCGACAGTCTCGGCATATATAACCTTGCTAAGTTTAATCCTGAAATAGTGTTACTAAAAAATTCTCCAAAGATTAACCTGGAAAGAATGATCTCAACATTAAATCCCAAAATTGTAATTGCCGATGGCAGTAATTATCCATCTTACGTAGAAAGATGGAAGAAAACTTCAGAAAAAAGAAAGCTCCCTTTTCATGCTACATTTGAAAAGGGAGCTTTCGCAATAAAACCTTCAGATCAGGATCTGAATTCTTCTAACAACTAATTTTTAAAGTCTCCTTTAAACTCTTTTTCGTACTTCTGCCACGCTTCATTCGTCGTCAATTTCTTATAATCATCCTTTGCGATCATTTTAAGAAAAATCTCCAATTGCTCAGGCGTACGATAACCTGTTATTGGAGCTATTACATTAGATTCTTCATCAAAAAATACCAAACTGGGATACCCGGAAATCTTCAATGCATTCGCAAAAAAATGTTGACTATTTCTACCCTTTCGGTTAGGGTCAAAATTCGGATTTGTATAATTAAAATCTTTATATTTTACTTCCTCAGTCCCTTCTGCATTGAACTTAACCGCATAAAAGTGCTTATTCACGTATTCAACAACATCTTTATTGGTAAAAGTATTGGCATCCATTAATTTACAGGGGCCACACCACGTAGTATAAGCATCCATCAGGATCTTTTTTGGCTGTTTCTTTTGAGCTTCAAGCGCTTCATTCATGCTCATCCACTTAATTTCCTGAGCCTGGGTAATCCCTGTTGCCAGGAAAAGAAATAAACCTATAAAAATTATTTTCATTCCAATAGTTTCAAATCGTTATTCAATTATCGTTCCCATTTGTCGCAGCAATTGCTAAAACATAACATAATTATCTGATCCCGTGCATCTTCTTGATAAGCGTACCGTTTAACAGCCACATCACGATCCCGGCACCTATTGGAACTACAGTAAAAATAAGGAAGAAAATTGCCATTCCGTATTCCTCTACAATAGGGTCAATATAACTACCGGTAACCCCCGCTAACAGGTTCGCTATAAAGTTAGCAACAAACCATACTCCAAACATCAATCCTACCAGCTTTACCGGTGCAAGTTTACTCACATAAGACAAACCTACCGGGGAAACACATAATTCCCCTAATGTGTGGAATAAATAAGCCAGGATCAAAAAGATCATACTTACTGATGCTGTTTTTGCTCCTACAGGAATTCCCATAGAACCATAAGCTAAAATGGCAAATCCAATTCCCAGTAGAATTAATCCAATTGCAAATTTAACAGGACCTGTGGGATTCAGTTTACTTTGCCAGATCTTGGAGAAAAGTGGAGCGAAAGCAATAATAAAGAAGGAATTAAGAATTCCAAACCAGGACGCCGGAACTTCCGGAGAAACTTCATCAAATTGCCTCATTAACATCCAGATCACAATTCCCCATATTATTAAAAAACTCAGCCCTAAAGCATAACTCGCCATTGGAAAGTTTTTAAAGGTCTGTTTGAACAACAGGATTAGAACCCAGGTGATGATCATTAGAGGCACCACGGTTAGCAGGGTATTAAAAATCTTAAACGTGGTAGCTCCACCACCAACCAAAACCCTGTCTGTATAATCGGCAGCAAAAATGGTCATAGAACCTCCGGCCTGTTCAAATGCCCACCAGAAAAAGATGGTAAAAAAGGCAAGTACACTAATTACCACCAATCTGTCTTTTCTCACATGAGGTTCTTCCTCTACAGGAGGCTTAGCTTCTTCATAGGTTTTATCCTTTAATCGATCCCCTTTAGCATCTTTTACTTCACCTGTTATGGTTCTTGTATCCACATAACCATCCATTTTATCGGGTCTTAAACCTATTTTCCCAAAGATGCTCTGGGCGAAATAGAACTGCAGCATTCCAAAGAACATAAAAATTCCTGCTAACCCAAATCCATAATGCCACCCTACTTTTTCACCGATGTATCCACACAACAGAATTCCAAGAAAGGCTCCTGCATT
>CAZXEY010000033.1:18010-25571 GCA_964639695.1 uncultured Antarcticibacterium sp.
ACCCATATAGAAAATGGTATATCCTGCATCTTTTTCTTTACCCTGATTAAGATAAAGTTGTCCTACAATAGAAGAAATATTCGGCTTAAAAAGACCATTACCAATAATAAGTAGTCCAAGGCCAATATAAAAGAAAACATCTGTAAAGACTTCAAATGCCATTGAAGCATGTCCAAGAGTCATAAGGAAAGCACCCAGAATAATGGCTTTCCTGTACCCCATAATTTTATCTGCAATCAATCCACCAAAAATGGGGGTTACATAAACTAAACCAGTGTACCAGCCGTAAAGTAAAAGAGCACTGTCCCTTTCCCATCCCCAGCCTTCGTTCATAATTGAAGAGACGAGAAATAGTACAAGAAGCGCACGCATCCCATAGTAAGAAAACCGCTCCCACATTTCTGTAAAGAAGAGGATAAACAGGCCTGCAGGATGACCTAAAACAGTCTTTTGATTAAATTCTGAACCACCAAATTTAAATTCCATATTATTTATTTATGTAGGGTTGTTGTTATAGATTCTCTTTAATGAAATTGGTCATTAATGTGTAAAGATGAAGCCGCGTATTGCCGCCGTAGATTCCATGATTTTTATCGGGGTAGATCCTCCAGTCAAATTGCTTGTTTGCCTGAATAAGCGCTTCAATAAGCCGCATTGTATTTTGAACGTGCACATTGTCATCCCCGCTACCGTGGATTAAAAGATAATCTCCTTTCAATTTTTCCACGTGATTTATAGGAGAATTCTCATCATAACCTGAAGGATTTTCCTGGGGAGTGGTCATATACCTTTCAGTATAAATAGTATCATAGAATCTCCAGCTGGTTACGGGCGCAACCGCAATGGCCAAATCAAAAACATCGTTTCCTTTAAGAATGGCGTTAGTAGACATAAATCCACCATAGCTCCAGCCCCAGATCCCTATTCGTTCTTCATCTATATAATCATAACTTCCAAAAAGCTTTGCCGCTGCAATTTGATCTTCCAATTCGAACTTTCCAAGCTCGTTTTGGGTAACTTTTTTAAATTCTGCTCCTTTGTATCCGGTTCCACGTCCATCTACTGCCGCTACAATATATCCTTCATCTGCCAGTAACTGATACCAGTATTCATTTGAATTAAAATAAGTGTTAGCTACAGATTGTGATCCCGGGCCTGAATATTGAAACATCAACAAAGGATATTTTTTGGAAGGATCAAAATCTGAAGGTTTGATCATCCAGGTGTTAAGCTGGTTCCCGTTCACTTCTATAGTAGAAAGTTCTTTAGGTGAGAAATTATAGGCTTTTTCCTTTTCAACCAATGCCTGATTATCCTTTATTTTCCTAACCAGTTTTCCTGTTTTTGCATCGTGCAGCGTAAATACCAGCGGTGAAGATGTACTATTAAAGGAATTGATGAAATAAGTGAAATCTGAGCTGAAATCGGCACGGTTAGTTCCGGTATTTTGAGTTAACCTTTTTTTACCGGTTCCATTTGTTTTTATCGAATACACATCCCGGTTTACACTACCGTTTTCTGTGCTTTGGTAAAATATTCTGTTTGATTTAGGATCAAATCCGTAGTAATCTGTTACTTCCCAATTACCTTTTGTGATCTGGTTGATCAATTTACCGGTCTTATCGTAATGATAAATATGGTTATATCCATCTTTCTCACTGGTCCAGATAAAGCTGTTGTCGTCCAGAAAAGTTAAATTATCAGTAACATCTACATAAGCCTTATCGGTTTCCTGAAGTATTTTTGTTACTTCATTTGTCTTTGCATTTACAAAAAGAAGATCCAGATTATTTTGATGGCGATTAAGCACTTGCACACTCAATACTATTGGATTGTTAGTCCATTTAATTCTCGGGATGTAAAAATCCTCATAATCCCCAAGGTTGACAGGCTTGCTTTTGTTGGAAGCAAGTTCATACATATGCAATGAAACTTCAGCATTGTCCTCCCCTGCTTTTGGATATTTAAAAGTTTGAGCCACAGGATATAATTCTTCCCCATAAACATCCATAGAAAATTCGGGTACGTTCACTTCATCAAATCTCAAATAAGCAATATGAGTACCGGTAGGATTCCAGGCAAATGCTTTTACAAATCCAAATTCCTCTTCATAAACCCAGTCTGTAATTCCATTGATGATCTCATTCTTTTTCCCATCTTTAGTTACCTGAACTTCTTTTCCTGAAGACAGATCTTTATAGTAGATATCGTTGTTATAAACAAAAGCTACTTTAGACCCATCGGGTGAAAAGGTTGGCTCCTGCACTTTGTTATCGGTTAGTTTAGAAAGGGAACCTGTAGAAACATCGTATACATAGTAGATGCCTCTGGAGGATCTGCGGTAGATTTGTTCTTCCTGGGTTCCCAAAAGGATCTTCCCTTCACTATCGCTTAATTGATAACTGTCAAAATTCTTGATTTGATCTAAATTAGCGCTATTTACAAGGCTTCTTACTTTTTCACCTGTCTTGTAGCTGTAAACATCTATACTGGAAGTGCCGGCATTTCTATCCTGGTTTAAAACTATGTATTCCGTTCCATTATTTAACGATCTCAACGATTCGAGCCTTTCCTGGCTAAAAGTGCCGTTCCAGATCTCTTCAAGGCTAATCTTCTTTTCCTGTGCAACTACAGTGGTCGCTGCCAACATAAAGGCAAACACAAACTGATATAACTTCATAAATTATCCTAAAAAATTTTTGCAAGCCAAGTTTACTAAAAAATCAGCAAAGAATTTCATTTTCTCCTGTTAAATACTAACAATCTGTTAAATTACCGATCTTAAAATCGAACATATTCTATTTCTTCCGAAGCTTTTAAGAATAACATCAGTAATTGTATCTTTGATTATTAAATATTTACAAATGATTGCACCTGTTACCGGCTTTTCTAAATTTGATAAAGAAAAAAAAATTGCCTGGTTAAAAGAAAATTACCTTCAAAATTCTTCAAATGCTGAAGAGATCCTGAAGCAATACTGGAATCCCGATTCTAAACTACAGCAGCTTCACGACGAATTTACCGAGAATACTATTAGTAATTTCTATTTGCCTTTTGGAATAGCCCCTAATTTTTTGATTAATGGAGAACTAACGGCAATCCCAATGGCAATTGAGGAAAGTTCGGTAATTGCAGCCGCAAGTAAAGCAGCAAAATTCTGGTTAAACCGTGGCGGCTTTAAAGTAAAAGTTTTAAATACAGTTAAGGTAGGCCAGGTGCATTTTATGTTTAACGGAGATGCCGAAAAGCTCCGGGATTTCTTTCTGAAGGTAAAACCAAAACTTCTGGAAGGCATCAGTGAAATTACCAGGAACATGGAAAAACGTGGCGGCGGAATTTTAGATATAGAATTGCGCAATCAAAGCCACCTTCTGGAAAATTATTATCAGCTTCATTGTAAATTTGAAACCAAAGATTCCATGGGTGCAAACTTTATAAATTCCTGCCTTGAAAAATTTGCCGGAATTTTTGAAGAGGCCGCCAGGGATCATACAGGGTTTTCTTCGGAAGAAAAAGAACTGGAGATCATAATGAGCATTCTTTCCAATTATGTTCCTGAATGTCTTGTGCGTGCTGAAGTTTCCTGCCCGGTGGAAAATCTTACCGATGATAATACCGGGGATGCGGAAGAATTTGCTCATAAATTTCTTACTGCAATACGAATAGCAGAGGTAGAACCTTACAGGGCTGTTACTCACAATAAAGGGATCATGAATGGTATCGATGCCGTTGTGTTAGCCACAGGGAATGATTTTAGGGCTGTAGAAGCCGGAATTCATGCGTATGCTTCTAAAGAAGGAGTTTATAAAAGTTTAACTCATGCTTCGATAACCGACGGCATCTTTAAATTCTGGATGGAAATACCATTGGCTGTGGGAACGGTAGGAGGATTAACCAATCTTCATCCACTGGTGAAAGTAGCCCTGCAAATATTGCAAAAACCTACAGCGGCAAGGCTAATGGAAGTTATGGCTGTTGCCGGGCTGGCACAAAATTTTGCTGCGGTTAGATCGCTTATAACTACAGGCATACAACAGGGACACATGAAGATGCACCTCACGAATATTTTAAATCAGCAACAGGCGACACAGCAGGAAAAAGAAAAACTGATTACCTATTTTAAGGATCATACAGTGACCCATGGTAATGTTGTCTCACAACTTGAAAAGTTAAGAAGCTAAATAAAAGCGATTAAAAATTGGAGAAATTTTACAGCAGCGGGAAATTATTGTTAACGGGAGAATATGTGGTCCTGGATGGCGCTGTCGCCCTTGCGCTTCCTACAAGATTTGGACAAACATTAGAAGTCTCTCCACTAGATGAAAATATAATAGACTGGAAGAGTTATGGCTACTCAGGAAAAATCTGGTTACAGGCAGAATTTGATTGGAAAGAAAAAAACCTGGTTTTAAAATCTAATTTAATAGGGAATAAAAAAACTGCTATGGACCTGGAGCTGATCCTTAATGAGGCCAGGAACTTAAGTCCGGAATTTTTTATTGATTCAGGTTACCACCTTACAACCAAACTTGAATTTCCCCGCAACTGGGGCCTTGGTAGCTCTTCAACCTTGATTTACAACCTGGCGCAGTGGTTAAAGACAGATCCTTACACCTTACTCGAAAAAACCTTTGGCGGTAGCGGCTATGATATTGCTGCTGCCGGGGCAAATAAGCCTTTTACCTATGAATTTAACGGGAACGAAAGGAATATTTCCAAAGCAGAATTTGATCCCTCTTTCAAAGACAAGCTGTTCTTTGTTCATCTTAACGAAAAGCAGAACAGCAGGGAATCTATAAATCATTACCGAAGCCTATCTTCCAAAAATGTAAAAGGAGCTGTAGAAACTATCTCTGCGCTTACAGAAGGCTTTATGAATTGCAGCAATATTCACGATTTTGAAGTATTGGTGAATATCCATGAAACAACAATTTCTGAACTTATTAATATTCCTAAAATAAAAGACCGTTTATTCCCGGACTATACCGGGGTCGTAAAAAGCCTTGGCGGTTGGGGCGGTGATTTCGTGCTTGCGACCGGTGACAATTCCTGCAAGGAGTACTTTCAGAAAAAAGGTTATTCAACCATAGTTCCTTATACCGAAATGGTTAAATAAACTTCTGAAACTTCTATAAACAAAAAACCCGCAGAAAATTTCTGCGGGTTTTTCTATTCATAATAAGAGTCTACTAATAGAATCTCGCTCTGTTATCTTTAATTTCAGCATTATTTTTAAGCGCTGTATAAACACGCTCCTGTACCTGCTGTCTTCTGTTTGCAGTCTCCTGGTTGGCGTAAGTCTTGTAAGACTCCATTTTTGGCGCCTGGTTGATTGAAATAAGCTCCACTACATAAACTCCTTTTTCACCGGCTACAGGCTTGCTAACCTTTCCCGGTTCTAAAGCAAACGCTGCGCCTACTACTTTTGGCTCACTACCTGCACCTGCAAGGGTTGGGCTTTTTAGGTTAACGGCATTTACAGTTTCTACACTGGCATTAGTACTTGCAGCAATTTCACTTAAAGAATTTCCTTTAATTCTCTCTTTAATCTTTGCTGCCTTTTTTTCTTTTACCAGAATTGGAGTTACTATGGAGGCTGCATTTTCTGCACTCATAAGACCTTCTTTGTTAACCGCAGTTACCTGCGCCACAACATATCCTCCCGGCACCTCAAATCTCTTGATATCTCCAGAATTTACTCCGTCTTCAAAAGCCCATTGCACCAATGCTCTTTGTGGTCCAACCCCGGGAATATTTTCCTCCAGTGGCTTCACATCTTTTGCAGTTCTTACCTGTAAATTTTCCTTTTTGGCAACATCTACAAAACCATCAGCTTTTGCAGCAATCTCAAATTTAGTTACCGTGGTGTAAAGGTCATTTAAGGATTTTTCTGAAGGCTGAATATCCCTCGCAATGGTAGCAAGTTTTACTGCTTTTTCTTCTGAAGTCTTTTCAGCTATATTAATTACGTGATAACCATATTGGCTTTCCACAACTCCAATACTTCCAGGAGTATTGTTAAAAACGAAATCGTTGAAAGAAGGAATCATATCTCCCGGACGGAAAAAACCAAGGTCTCCTCCCTGTGCTGCCGAAGCCTGATCGGCTGAGAACTGAGTAGCAAGTTCAGGAAGTTTTGATTTATCACTTCTTAAAACTCCGGCAATACTATCGGCTAAAGCTTTTGCCTCTTCTTTTGTTCTTGTAGCTTCTCCCGCAGTAGGCAATCCCTGCCACGAAATCATTACGTGGCTCGCCTTTGCTGAATCTGCCATCTGGCGGGTTTCTACCATTTTTGTAGATTTCCAGTAACCGGCTTCCTTGTAAGGACCAAATACTTCACCTTCCTGCAGGTTGAAGATTTGCTCTTTATAATCACTGTTAAACTGATCCTTGAAGACAAACCGATCCTGATAAGGAAGATCTGAATTTGCATTTACAAAAGCTGCAATGTCATTAGTGGTTCTTAATCCTGCAACCGTATCATTTTGATTTGTCTGGGAGTTGAACTGAGCTCTCCCATCCAGTGCCTTCTCTATTTCCTGTCTTACCTCAGTTTCATCTTCAGCTGAAGCAGTTTCCTCAAAATACACATATTGAAGATCTCTTGATCTTTCAGATTTAAATCTCTTCGGATGATTGTTTACATACGTACGAATTTCATCCTTTGTAACCTCAACTTCAGAATCTGGAACGCTGGTATAAGGCACCTGCACAAATCTTAGGTCTACATTATCATTTTCCATTCTATAAGCCTGCTCTCCTTCTAAAAGAGTTGCACCTGTACCGGCTTTTACCAGGTTAAAGTAGATATTAGCCCGTGCGTTTTGAGCGACAGTATTTTCATAAGTTACCCATTGATTATAAGCCTCGGGAGATGTAGCTTTTAGATTCGCTACATATTCCTGCAGCCTGTTATTGTCAAACATTCCCGCTTCGTTCGTAAAATTAGGGTTATTTGCAAGTTGCGCCCGTAATAACTGCTTTACCTGGGCTTCTCCAACCTCAATCCCTAATTCATCAAACTGCTCCTGAAGCATCACTTCACGAAGTTTAAAATCCCATACCTGATTAACAGCTTGCGTTATAGAAGCACCCGGACCGGCATTTTGCTGATAAGCCTCAACCTGTCTTGCAAATTCTTCCCTTTCTATGTCTTCTCCATTAACCGTTGCAATAACGTTTTGAGATTTTTGAGAGCTCAATCCACCGTTCCTGATAACATCGGCCAGTACGAAAGAAAATAAGGCTAATGCAATTATAATGATCAGGAAAACAGAACGCTGTCTAATTTTATTTAATACTGCCATTTCTAGTTATAGTTTATTCTAATAGGGGGCGAAAATAGTGTTTTTAACCAAATTATAAAACTTAATATTTGCAAATTATCAGCACCCCTGCAAATTAATCCTTATCCCTCAATTCCAGTTCTACCAATTCAATTTTTGTATTGGAAACCTCCAGGATCTTTATGAGAAAATTGTCGATTTTAACCTCCTCGTTTTGCTGCGGGATCTCCTCGGTAAAGTTCGTAATAAACCCTCCAAGGGTCTCATAGTTC
>CAZXEY010000034.1:0-2210 GCA_964639695.1 uncultured Antarcticibacterium sp.
CCCAGGAGCTGTTAGCCTATTACATTAATACTTATAATGCTTATACTGTAGATCTAATCCTGGACAATTATCCTGTAAAGAGTATAAAGGACATTAACAGCCCCTGGACAAAGAGTATTATTCCTGTGGGAGATACTGATATGTCTCTTGCAGGAATTGAAAACAGCCTGTTGAAGAAAATGAATGATCCGCGGTTTCATTTTGCGATAAACTGTGCTTCCATTTCCTGCCCTAAATTAAGAAGAGAAGCTTTTACTGCTGCAAAAATCAATGAGCAACTGGATGCCGCTGCGCGGGACTTTATCAATTCAGATAAAAACGAAATCTCTGCGGGAACGGCTAAGATCTCTTCCATTTTCGACTGGTATGGGAAAGATTTCACTAATGATAAAAGGAGCCTGATTGATTATTTGAACCAGTATTCTGAAGTGAAAATTAGTGAAGGAGCCAACATTTCCTTTAAGAACTATGACTGGAACTTAAATGATGTAAAGTAGAATGATAAGTATAGTTATTCCTGTTTATAATGAAGAAAATCAAATTTTGAATTTGCTTTCTTATCTGCGGAAGGTTGCTGCTGGAAAAATACAGGAGATTATAGTTGTTGATGGCGGAAGTACAGATTCCACGCCTGCACTTCTTGCTATTCAAAAGGATATCATTTTTATAAGATCTGAGAAAGGAAGGGCAAAACAAATGAATGCAGGGGCTGCAGTCGCCAAAGCTCCGGTTTTATATTTTCTCCACGCCGATAGTTATCCGCCGGAAAATTTTGACAACCTTATCCTGAACGAAATAGCACGGGGAAATAAAAGCGGGTGTTTCAGGATGAAATTTGATCACGATCATTGGTGGCTGAAATTAATGGGCCATCTTACCCGAATAAACCACCGATTTTGCCGCGGAGGGGATCAATCCCTTTTCGTTGAAAAACAACTTTTTCACCAGATTGGAGGGTTTAACGAAGAATTCTCTATTTACGAGGATAACGAAATTATCAACCGGCTTTACCAATTGAAGAACTTTGTGGTGATAAAGGATTGGATCACAACTTCTGCGAGGCTTTACGAAAAAATGGGGATTTGGAAAGCCCAGGTTCTTCATTTCCAGATCTACTGGAAGAAATGGAGAGGGGCCGGCCCGGAAGAATTACACCGGCACTATAAGAGCAGGGTGTTGTAAATTTTTCGGGTTTACCAACTGGTCAGGTTTACTTTTAAGTTCAAACTTGTCAGGTTTTATTGGTCTAATAGATAAATTTTTAAATTTTAATTGGTGTTATTTTGTGGTAAACCTGACAAGTTTCAAGAAACCTGACAAGAGAATATAAAAGTTACCCGAGTATTTGATTACCAGCTCGGCGGGTTCCCTTAACTGACTCGTCTGGTTTTCATTTACCCACTTCTCCGGTTTTCATTTTAAGAAGGTGAAGAGTTTATTTTTTAAGTGTTATATTATAACTAATTAAACCTGAAAAGTTGAAGAATGGAACCACTGGAGGAAGGCTGCTTTTATCACATTTACAACAGGGGGAACAATAAACAAAAGGTGTTCTTCGAGGCTGCTAACTATTATTATTTTTTTAAATTGATCCAAAAGCATCTATTATCTGCAGTAAAAATTTATAGTTTTTGCCTTCTTCCAAATCATTTTCATTTACTCGTTCAAGTAAAAGATGAAGCTAAAAAGCCGTCTCAGAAATTTTCGAACTTATTTAATGCCTATACCAAAGCAGTTAACATAAAGTATGACCGCTCCGGAAATCTTTTTCAAAGAACTTTTAAACGCAAAAGGATAGAAAATGAGCTGTATCTAAAAAATGTAATTATTTATATTCATCTTAATCCGAAGTATTCATCGTTTTCTAAGGATTACAAAGATTATCCTTTCTCATCCTACACTTCTATTTTTAATAATAAATATAGTTTCCTGGAACGAAAAGAAGTTCTGGAGCTATTTGGAGGAGTAGAGAACTTTCAATTTGCGCACGAGCAACGAAAGAATGTAATGGAATTGAAGGCAGATAGTTTTTCTGAGGAAGAGGAGTGGAGGGATTAGGAACTGGCAGGTTTACCCAGGTATGGACTTTTCAGGTTGCCCTTGAATAAACTAGTCAGGTTTTTTCCTGGTCAAACTTTTCAGATTTTATTGGTCTAATAGATAATATTTTAAATTTTAATTGGTGTTATTTTGTGGTAAACCTGACAAGT